>WLFB01000044.1 GCA_009703975.1 Actinomycetota bacterium
ACATAAATGGCGCTCGCACATTAACTGCCATCATCGTGTCAAACATGTCTGGGGTTGTATTCCAGACGCTGCCCCGCGAAGTTTCTGCAGCCGAATTTAATAATCCATGTACGACACCAAAAGTCTCATCAACTATCTTGACGATTCGCTTTGGCTCGTCAGCACCTGCAAGATCACCGGTTATAAAAATAGTCTTGGTGCCAAGGCTTGTTAATTCGCTCGCCAACTTGTCACCGGTCTTTGTATCGCGCCCAACAAGAGCCAAACCTGCTGCACCACGCTCAACGGCCAAGCGCGCTACACACTCGCCTACGCCTCGTGAGGCACCACTCAGCAATAAAACTTTGCCGTTCATACTTGAAGTGCCCGAGTTATTCGATTTATTGTCGCTCACGATTTCTACCTACCATCCGATTCGTTGTTGTTTTTTGCCTTCGCGCATTATTTCGCCAGCCTTAAGTACTTCTGGGCGATGGCTAGTTGTTGGCACGCCGACTTCCCAGAATGATCCGCCTTCTGTCCAATCGTTGGGGCTGGTCTTGATCACAATCACATGAGTTCTGTCAGATTTGCGCGCGCGAGCAAACGCAGTCTCAAGCTCGTCAATAGAACCAACTGTTTCAGAGATTGCGCCCATTGACGCGGCATGTTGAGCGAAATCAACGTATACGAGGTTTGCTGGTTCACAGTCAGCGAGTTGATTATTGAAAGGCACACCACCTTGATTGACTTGCAAACGATTAATTACCGCGTAGCCACCGTTGTCGCAGACAATCACAATCAGTTTGTGACCATAGAGAACCGAACTATAAATGTCGCTGTTCATCATCATGTATGAGCCGTCACCAACGAAAGAAATCACTTCGCGTTCTGGCATCGCCATCTTCGCGCCCCACGCGCCAGAAAGTTCGTAGCCCATGCAAGAGAACCCATATTCGCAATCGAACGAGTCAAGACTCTTCGCTCGCCAGCCGTTATTCAGTTCACCCGGAAACCCACCAGCTGCCGTAAGCACATAATCGCTTGGCTGTGCAGCACGATCAACGACACCAACAACTTGGGCATATGTTGCAAGTTGGTCTGTATTTGCAGCCGTATTTACAACTGTATTTTTCGCGGCGATGCTGTCAATATATTTGTGATAACCAACAACTTCTTGTTGTGCAACTTTCGACCAAGTGTCGTCACTGCGCCAATTACCAAGTTGTGTTCCAAGATCAGATAGTGCTTCGAGCGCGTCACCAACAACTGGCAACGAGCGATGTTTTATCGCGTCAAACCGCACTGTGTTAACACCAATAAATTTTGTCTGCTCATTACTAAAGATCGTCCATGACCCAGTTGCGAAATCTTGCAATCGAGTGCCGATAGCCACCACGACGTCTGCTTGCGCGGCCAAATTATTTGCAGACTCACAACCAGTTACCCCAACTGGCCCCGCGTTAAGCGGGTGTGAAGCTAATAGCGAAGCCTTACCAGCGACAGTTTCAACAACCGGAATATTGTGCGCCGTAGCAAACGCAGCCAACACTTTTTCGGCAAGTGAATAGTGCACGCCACCGCCAGCGATAATCAATGGTCGCTTAGCGTTCTTCAACGCATCAACAGCATTTTTCAACTCAGTTGCATCTGCACGAGGCCTAATAATTGTGTGTACAACTTTTTCAAAAAACACTTCTGGAAAGTCAAAACTCTCGGCTTGAACATCTTGCGGTAAACCTATAAACGCAGGGCCACATGTTGCTGGGTCAAGCATCGTCGATACTGCGTGTGGCAACGAATGCAACAACTGTTGTGGTGCAACAATTCGATCCCAATATCTCACCACTGGCTTGAATGCATCATTAACAGTGATTGAAGGATCGCTGAAGCTTTCGCCTTGTTGCAAAACTGGATCTGGAATTCTGTGAACGAAAGTATCGCCAGCGAGAAACAAAACCGGCAAGCGATCAACGTAAGCGACACCTGCTGCGGTAACCATATTTAATGCACCCGGTCCAATTGAACTTGACGCAACCATGATCTGTTGACGTCGTTTTGCTTTTGCAAACCCAACTGCCGCGAGCGCCATGCCTTGTTCGTTTTGTCCGCGCCAAGTGCGAATATTTTTTCGCTCTTCGTCAAGCGCAACGCCAAGACTAGTTACGTTGCCGTGGCCAAAAATTGCCAAGACTCCCGGAAACAATTTTTCTTCGCGACCGTTAATCAGTATTCGTTGCGCAACCAGAAACTTGACAAGAGCCTGTGCAGTAGTTAATCGAATTGTTTTCATGGACGAACAATACGCGCTGCACGAGCAATCGCGCCAACCACATCACCATCTTTTGGAAATAGAAGTGACCGTCCGACAACTAAACCTCGAACATTAGGTACTTTCATTGCGCGCTCCCAAGATGCGTAAGTTGCTTCTGGGTCTGGCCCTGGTGTGCCGCCAAGAATTAAACCTGGCAAAGTTGTCGCTGCCATCATTCGTTCAACTTGCGAACCCGCAGGTACTTTTAGCCAGGTGTACGCAGATGACGAACCGAGCCCTGATGCAATTGAAACCGCACGCAATAATTTGTCATTGTCGTCAATATATTTCGCCGGACCGCCGTTACCGCCCGTATACGGCAAAGGTTCGACCATGATCGGTAATTTCAAATCAGCCATCTGTGTGACAGCCTTTGCGCATGCCTCGATTGTTGGACCAGTGCCCGCATCATCATCGGCAAGACGCAACAAAACCTTGCCGCCGTCAAGCCCTCGCACGGCTATATCTTGTGGCGTGTACGCCGTCATGCGATCATTAAGTTCCCAACTGGCTCCCATAATTCCGCCGCGATTCATTGTGCCGAAAACCAGTTTGTTGTCGAGAGCACCAAGAAGTGCAAGTTCATCAATCACATCGGCGCTACCAAGAACACCATCTACCAGTGGATTAGCAAGTGCGATTAACAGCGCATCAAGCAGCTTTCGACGATCTGCCATTGCAAACTGGTCATCACCAACGCCAAGCATTCCACGTGCAGTGTGATCTGCAGCAACTATAAATAGTTGCGAGTCGGTAATCAACTTTCGACGCTTTCGTTTTTTGAGGGACTTTGCCGCGCCATTCGGATCTTCTAGACGCGACTTAATTAGCCCTTGCCACTGATCATCTCTCATTGTGAACTGCTAGAGACGCTGTGTCGTTAACTGCCTAAGCAGCGTGGACACGACCTGACATCAACTCAATTAGACGTTCGTAGGTGAGATCTTGCTTTTCGAAATGGCCTACGGATTGACCACGATTGAGAATCAAGAAACGATTACCGATAGGCAGCGCATGTTGCGGGTTGTGAGTAATCAAAATTACGCCAAGATCACGCGCCGCTGCGGCCTTAACATAACCGAGCACAAGGTCCGACTGACGCACACCAAGAGCAGAAGTCGGCTCATCAAGAATCAATACACGAGCACCGAAATACACCGCGCGTGCGATCGCCACGCTTTGACGCTCACCACCTGACAAAGTTCCGACTGGTTGGTCAATATCACGAACGTCAATACCCAACTTTGACATTTCTTCTTTCGCTGTGGCACGAGCAAATTTGGTGTCAAGCAAGTTGATTGGACCGAAACGTTTTGTTGGCTCTGAACCTAAAAAGAAGTTTCGCCACACTGACATCAATGGAGCCATCGCCAAATCTTGATAAACCGTTGCGATACCAAGTGCACGAGCTTCACGAGGTGAATCAAAAGTAACTTCATGGCCCTCGAAGAGGTATTTGCCAGTACTTGGCTTATGCAACCCACTGATTATTTTGATAAATGTTGACTTACCTGCACCATTGTCGCCAAGCACACAAGTAACTTCGCCGGCTTTAACAGTCGTTGAAACGTTCTCGAGCGCCTTAACGTTTCCGAAATATTTACCAACATTTTGAAGTTCAAGTAGCGGAGTTG
Source organism: Actinomycetota bacterium (assembly GCA_009703975.1). Lineage (GTDB taxonomy): Bacteria > Actinomycetota > Acidimicrobiia > Acidimicrobiales > Ilumatobacteraceae > BACL27. Next base: position 3,928 of record WLFB01000044.1, read on the forward strand.
AATTACTCATCGTTGTTCATTCGCCTTCCTACGTACATAGTTATTAACTAGAACTGCGACAAGCAAAACAGCGCCAAGGAAGATATAGCGACCATCTTGGTTCCATTGCGCAGCGGGAATACCATTTTTTGAAACAGCCATAATCAATGCACCAAGCGACGCACCGATAACTGAGCCATAGCCACCTGTCATTAAGTTTCCACCAACAACTGCAGCGATGATGTATTCAAACTCTTGACCATCACCCTGTTGCGCTTGCACCGAGTTGAGACGCATCAAAATCATCGCTCCTACGAAGGCGCCCATCAATGAAGTCGCCATAAACAGCGCTGTCTTAACCTTGTCAGCCGGAACACCTGTCGCACGAGCGGCATCTTTATTGCCACCAACTGCGAAAATCCAGTTGCCGTATTTGGTTTTGGTCAAGACAAAAGCGCCGACGGCAGTAAAAAACAGCCACCAGAACACCGACATTCGAAATACTCCTTCAGAGAACAACAACCTTGTACCAAGCGCGATAGACCCTAAAACCATTGCCACCAAAACAAGTCGCTTACCAAGTCGGTCAGCATTTAGATCTGCCAAACTTCGTTTCTTCTGGTTAGCTTCGATAAAAGTTGTGGCCAAAACTAGCGCTGCACCAATCAACAAAGTCGCAAAAATTCCACCGCGAAATCGGGGTGCACTTGAATCTGCACGAACTGCAAAAGCCACGACAATAAAGCATGCCGACATTAAGACGCCCAAATTGATAAACCACTTTGTTGACTGCTTACCAGCGATACTGCGAGCGCGGTACAGGCAAGTTGCGGCGCCAGTGCCCGCAACCGTAATCAAAACAGCACGCACCGCCTGCACAGTTGTCAACTGAAACAATGAGACGATGCCAGTTAACGAAACCAAACAAATAATTGGCAGACGAACAGCGATTAACGCGACTGTTTTTGCTCGAAATTCAACATCTCCGCGCTTCACTTGGCGCACAAAGAACCAAAGCGGCAACGCGCCAGCGGCAACTGCAACAACAAGCCTTAACCAACTTGGAAACCACTGCAACATGACGCTTTCTTCGCCGCGGTCAAATAGTTGACCAGCCAAAGACGCAACTGCAGTGCCGAGCAATCCGAGAATGATCAATGGTCGAGCTGTTTCAGGCAACGCGCCAACAAGAGGTTCTCGACTTTGAAATCTCGCACGAGAATAAGACACCATCGCCAACGCAGCACCTGATAAACCAACCACTCCGGCTAAGACGTTTCCGCTAACTGAATCTGTGCGGTGAAGTATTAGCACTCCGGCTATACCTGCGACTGCACCGACGATTGCAACAAGCATCGTTGAGATCGAAGTCTGTTCTAAGCGTAAAAGAGACTGCTCAACAAAGCCAATAATCAACAGCACACCAAACGCAATGCCACCAATGATGAAAATAATGTCGCGATACTTAGTGTCACCGAACTTATTTTCGCCACCTAAAACGGCCTTAAAAAACTTGTACCCGTGAGCCTTGTCAACATCCGAGACATTGACCAAAGAGTTAATTCGCTTCGAGAAAACAAGGTTGGCTCCCTTGATTACAAAGAACGAACCCAGCGTGACTATAAAACTGGGCAAACCAGTTTTATTGACTAAAAACCCGTTCCACCAACCGACACAACCCGCCAACAAAAATGCTGCTGGAATACAAACCCAAAGCGAAATACCGCCATCTGTGAAGTACTTAGCCATCAACGCAATTGTCACACCGCTCGCACCTGTCATTACGCCAGCTGAAAGATCAAATTCTCCGCCGATCATCAACAGAGAAACTGCAACCGCCATGATGCCGAGCGGAGCTGCAACGTCTAAAAAGTTCGCCGTGCTACCGGCAGTACCAAACTTGTCACCATTGCCCCAGAAAAATGCCCACACTACAACAGCGCCAATTAGCGCGCCGATCTCTGGAGAGATGAGTAATCGTTTCAGGGGCCCACGATAAGTGATTCTTTCATCACTTGGTTTGAGCGGAGTTACGTCGTCAAATTCGCTCACTCTGATATCCCCCGTTGCATTCTGTAAATACTAAACAATCAACTAAATCAAAATCAAATTTACTTCTACATATTTGATCGAGTTGGCTCGTCCGCTCGAGATTCTGAGCGAACGAACCAACTTCGACAAATAGTTACTTTTTAATCAATTCGTAACTTACGAACTAATTAACGAGTTCCCTTGCCTACAAGTTCCTGAACTGCGACAACGTTTGCCTTGTCAACAAATCCTGGGCCTGTCATAACTGGCAATCCGCCACCAACAGTGTTCTTGTTGGTGATGTTGAGGTAGAGGAACACAACAGCAAGGTATCCCTGAAGGAACTGCTGTTGGTCAATTGTGAATGTCATCTTGTCAGAGTTGATGTACTCAAGAATTTCTGTTGAGAGGTCAAATCCGCCTGTTGGCATTACACGACCGAGTTCAGCGGCTGCATTTGCGCCGTCAACTGCGATAACTGGACCTGTTCCAAGGAACGAGTCAATCGTTGGATCTGCATCCATCGCTGCCTTGATCTCACCTTGCTGAGCAACGCGGTCTGCGTCACCTGAAGTTGTGATCTGAATAACTTTGCCACCGAATGTTTCGGCTGCTGCATTACAACGAGTTTCGAGTGCGACGTTGCTCTGCTCTTGCTTTGCGCAAAGAAGAACTTTTCCGCCTGCGGCCTTAAGACGCTCACCAGCACCGTGACCAGCAACAGTCTCATCTTGACCAACGTGCGTAATTGCGCCGAGGCCCTTGAAGAGGTCTGAACCTGAGTTAAGTGTGATTAATGGAATTCCTGCAGCGATAACTTTTTTGATTGCACCGTCAAGAGCTTTTGGATCAGCAAGTGAAACGGCAATACCGTCTACACCGTCAGTAACTGCTTGCTCAATCATTTGTGCTTGATCTTGTGCGTTGTTGTTTGCACCCTGGTACTTCATTGTGATACCGAGAGCTGCACCAGCAGCCTCTGCACCCTTTTGAGCTACTGACCAGAACACGCCGTCGTCACCGTGGGTGATAACTGCGATTGTGATGTCTTCGCCTGCTGTAACAGTTGCTGTATCTTCTGCGGCTGTTGTATCAGATGCTGAATCTGACGAACCACCACAAGCGGCAAGTGCCAAAAGTGCTACTGCACCCATGACTACTCCCCATGTTTTCTGGATCTTCATTAATATTCCCCTTTATGCATAGTTATTCGAACAGGATGATTCCTGCCCGATATAAGGTAGCCGACACAATTCACAGTGGCAAGCCAAAACCAGATACTTACTAAATTACTTTTGACGCCAATTATTTAGTGCCTAATTGACTGATTATCTAGCCCAGATTGGCTAAAAATGCAATACTGCGGCGAACCCCGGCCGTAGAAATCTTTGAATCGCGTGGCTGGTCGCCAACAATCGCCATGTCTTGCTCAAGCACATACCAACCCTCATAGCCATTGGACTCCATTACCCCGATGGCCTCGGCAATTTTGACATCGCCGTCTCCAGCAGCGCAAAATACTCCATCGCGAGTTGCCTCCATCAAAGTGATCTCGCCATCCAAGAAGCGCTTCGCGATATCCATCTTTACGTCTTTCACATGAAAGTGATCGATTCGAGCAAAGTTCTCTTTCGCGAATTTAACTGGGTCGGTACCACCAATCAGCATGTGACCAGTGTCTAGCAACCAACGAACATTTGAACCAGCAAGTACCCGATTTACATCGTCTTGTGTTTCGACGAGTGTGTTTAAGTGCGGATGCAATACTTGGCGAATTCCGTAACTCGCGCAAATCTCATCTACTTCTGCAAAGCCGTCAAACATTGC
>WLFB01000045.1 GCA_009703975.1 Actinomycetota bacterium
GACATTAATGACGCTGGAGCAGATTGGGTACAGGCGATTCGCCGGCTCGATTTAGATCTTGCGACTACTTCAGAAATTTCTCTACTGGTTGAAGGCAGCGCGATGTTGCACTCAATTGCTCAAACCGAGCCTTTGCAGATTACGAGTCGATTGGTAACTCAGATCGCCAATCATCTGAAAAACCCAAAGGCTGTAGAACAGTGTCGACAATTGTTGATTGCCCGCGACAACCTGAGTGATATGCAACATCTTGCACTATTAGAGATCGTTACTGGTGTGCAAGAGGTTCTCGCTCATCCTGATTTGATTGACTCAAGTTCTAACGACCCACTCGAAGCAAGAATGCGGGCTGCTCAAACGCTCGCAACAGATACAAATATCCATGCGCGAATCGCCAATGCGCCGGCGAGTTACGTGCTGACGCATTCAGCCGAAGAACTCGTTCGTCATGCAGAACTTGTCGAGCCACTTCCGCGCCCTGGACAGGCTCGGGTTGCAGTTCGCGGATCTGTGACTGCTGAACATGAATGGATGATCAATATTGCGACGAAAGACCGCTCTGCATTATTGGCGAGACTGTCGGGTGCTCTGGCATCGCTTGAACTGAGTGTGATCAATGCCGACATTGCGACCTGGCCCGACGGTGCTGTTTTAGACACATTTATTGTGCGTAGTGCACAAAAGCCAAATCTGCTCGCTCTTGATGGTGCGGTCAGAGATTCATTGCGCGGGCGCATCGCAAATGTGCAACGCGGTGCGTTAAATCTTTCGGTAACGATTGACCAGAGTGCTCATCCATGGCACACAATTTTGCGCATAGAAGGCACCGATCGCCCCGGATTATTGCGGGATATCACCGCGAGCTTGGCACGCTGCAAAGTGATTATCCACCACGCAAAGATCTCAACTGTTGAGGCGCAAGTGCACAACGAATTTGAGGTTTCAGATCATCTTGGGCGAAAAATATCTGTTCAAGCAAGCGAACGAGTAGAACGCGCGCTTCATTAGAAATTGCTTGGTTACATGCAGAGCCTGCCCGACAGCCTAAAGTTCAAGCATGACTTTGACAGAAAACCCACCTGCAGCAACCGAACGTTGGACACATCAATGGAAAGAACTTTACGAAGAAGTCATTAATACTGGCTTGTGTACTGGGTGCGCTGCGTGCGTAATTTCTTGCCCGCATGATGTGATCGGTTACGAACATGAAGAGGGTAAATACAAACCATTTCATTTAGAAGAAGATCTTGGTCTTGACAATTGTGGTCATGGCGAAAAAGGTTGCACAAGTTGTACGCGCGCATGCCCACGGTTTCGCTCATGGGAACCTGAGGCCGACATGCACCTGTTCGGTCGAGAACGCAAAGACGAAGAAATGTATGGACAATACCGACAACTACTTTTAGTTCGTGCTGCAGATGAGCAGACTCACAAAAAAGGTCAAGACGGCGGTTTCGTTGGTGCGATGTTGATTTGGTTGTTGAAACACGATTACATTGACGCGGCACTGACAAGTTTTGTTGAAGGTGATGGATCTTCTTGGAAGGCTTTGCCGGGTCTTGCTCGCACACCAGAAGAAGTGCTTGCATCTTCGGGCAGTCGCTATACATACTCGGCGAATACTTTGGCAATTCGAGATGCGCAAAAAGAAGGACTAAATCGTCTCGCGCTTGTAGGCATGAGTTGCCAATCGTCGGCCTTGCCAATTATGTGGAAGCGTAAAGCAGGAAAAATCGGTAAACCATTTTTGTTCAACATCGGTTTACTTTGTTCAAAAACTTTTGATGACGCAATTTTTGAAGAACTGTTCTTGGCGAAATACGGTTTGAAAAAAGAAGAAATGGTCAAGATGAATATCAAAGGCGTGTTTCAAATTTGGATGCGCGACGGTTCGTATCACGAGATCGATCTAAAAGAGTGTCACAAGTGGACGCGCGAGGGTTGCAAGATGTGTCCAGACTTTGCTGCTGAACATGCAGATATTTCTACTGGTGGCATCGGTGAAGATAACGATTGGACTTTGTGCGTAGTGCGAACTGAACTAGGCGAAGAAGTCATGACTCGAATGATCAAAGACGGTTCAATAGTTGCTCGTCCAGCAGAAACTGATGCAACAGCCATGAAGTTGTTGCGATTGCTAAGCATCGTCAGTCGTCGCCGTTGGCCAGAGTTTGCCAACAAGGCTGTCAGCGTTGGTGTACCTGCACCAAAGAAAAAAGCTGACGGCACTTTGCCTGCGGCGCACTAGCGGGCTCTAGCCGGCGTTATCTAAATGGAAACTGGTTTGTTGCGTGACGCGCTAACACTTGTCGCGGGTGTGGCGACAGGCATCATGTCAGGCACTTTTGGTGTCGGCGGCGCAGTTATCTCTACCCCGGCGATTCGCGCACTGGGTTGCACAGCTGCACTGGCCGTTGGAACAACCTTGCCGTCAATTTTGCCAGGCGCCGTGACTGGATCATGGCGTTATCGCCAGGGCGAACTAATCCGCTGGCAAGTCATTGCATTCACCGCGCCAAGTGGCGTCGTTGCTGCCGTTGTTGGTGCGTGGGTATCGCCACGCGTGCCGGGTAACGGGCATTTGCTGATGGTTTTAACCGCGTTGTTATTGATGTGGAGTGCAATCAATATGATTCGCAGCGTTACGCCGAAAGATTCAAATATCGAAGTTGATGGAGTTGCAAAATCTAAAAATATATTTGCGGTTCTTACAGGGGTTTTTGCTGGCGGATTATCAGGATTGCTCGGACTAGGTGGCGGAATCATCATGGTTCCACTCTTTCGCAAGTGGCTTGGACTGCCGATTAAGAATGCTGTTGCAACATCGTTGATTTGTGTTGGATGTTTCGCGGTACCAGGCACGATCACTCACGCCTTAGAAAATGGTATCGACTGGCGGTTTGCACTTTGGCTCACCGCCGGGGTTGTCGTTAGCGCACCACTTGGCTCAAAGATGGCACTCAAGATGAGCGACCGCAAACTTCAACGAGTCTTCGGATTATTTCTAGCGTTGATTTCTGTCGTCTACGGACTTGGCGAACTTCTCGCGTTGTAGCTGAAACTTTCGCGCGATATTTTAGTGAGCTAGCTTTAGCGCTGTTTTGAAAATACTGTCAAACATTTTTTCAGTAAGTTTGCCCGTAAATGTGTTCTGCTGACTCGGATGATAAGAGCAGACTATTTTGTATTTCTCATGACTAACAACAACGCCGTGACCGAACTTGGGTCTAGGGCGAATTTTTAACTCATCACATATTGCTTGAAACGAAAATGAACCGAGACAAATAATTACTTTAGTGTTCGTCAACATTGCAAGTTCTCGTGTCAGAAACGATGAACATTTTTTGCGCTCGCCTGGTGTCGGCTTGTTCGCGGGTGGCGCGCAGCGAACTGCCGATGTGATCCACACATTTTGCAAAGTGAGACCATCATCAACCGACACAGATTCTGGTTGCGACGCCAAACCAGCCTTGTGTAACGCCCGATACAGCCAGTCACCACTGCGGTCTCCAGTGAAAACGCGACCCGTTCGATTTGCTCCATGCGCTCCGGGCGCTAATCCCAAAACCAAAATTTGAGCTTGCTTATCACCGAAGCCAACTATCGGTTTACCCCAGTAATTTTCGGTCACATACGCGGCCCGCTTTTCGACCGAAACCTTCTCGCGCCATTTAACTAGGCGTGCGCATTTGTGACAGTCAATTATTTCAATCGCCAATTTGTCGAGTTCATCATGTTTAGGCACAACCCGAGATTATGCGCTGTGCCGATAGTTTGAAGTTCTGCCAATGAGTAGCAAAATCAAAAAACCAAACGCCCCGAAGTCGACGCTGATAATCATGGTTCGGCATGGCAAAACGCCGAGCACAGGCAAGTTGCTTCCTGGCCGTGCCAAGGGTCTTCACCTCAGCGATATCGGCAAACAAGAGGCAATCGACGTTGCCCAACGTCTGAGCAATCTCAAGAATATCTCAGCGATTTATGCATCACCGTTAGAGCGCGCACGCGAGACTGCAGCACCAACTGCCAAACTTCTGAAACAGAAAGTGATCATCGAAAAAGGCCTGCTTGAATGTGAATTCGGTGACTGGACGGGTAAAGAACTCAGCAAATTAATGAAACTTCCAGAGTGGTCAACTGTTCAACGTGCGCCAAGCACTTTTCGGTTTCCAAATGGCGAAAGTTTCACCGAAATGCAAACTCGAATGACGACAACACTTGACGCATTACGTACAAAACATCAAGGTGGCGTCGTAATCTGTTTCTCGCACGCCGACCCGATTAAAGCTGCTGTCGCCCACGCCATGGGAACACACCTTGATCTATTTCAACGCATCGTGATTAGTACTTGCTCTGTGAGCGCAGTTTCATATTCGGCGTTCGGGCCGGTAGTGCTGACTGTTAATTCAACAGGTGGCGATCTTTCTGAATTGCGGATGTCGTGAGTTCATACTTCGAGTTTGATACAACTGATGCTTTCACAACTGGTGCACTCGGCGAACCAGGCCAGCGAACATTCGTGTTGCAAGTGCGTGCCGATGGACAACGAATCACAATAAAGTGCGAAAAAGACCAAGTTGCGGCGATGTCCGAGTACTTGCGCAAACTTCTCGCCGATGCACCAGATGTTTCGCAACGACCAATTAAAGATGCAATGCAACTATCGATGCCTGTTGAACCTGAGTTTGTACTCGGCACCGTCGGCTTGGCATACGACGCAATCAGCGATCGTTTGGTTATTCAACTAGATGAAATTGAAATCTTTAACGGCGACGAGAGCTCCGAAGAAATTCTCGATTCGCAAGATCTGTCAAGAATACGTGCCAACATCACTCGTGGGCAGGCTGCAGCGTTCTGTGAGCATGCAGACAGTGTCGTCGCATCTGGTCGGCCAACTTGTATTTTCTGCGGTCGGCCGATTAACAAAGATGGCCATTTGTGTCCGCGGATGAATTAGAAAATTCTTCAGAAACAATTGGCCACTTGCTTCGCGGCGAGATGACTATAGAAATGCGCATGCCATACAGCAGCAACTCAACTTTTCTAGTATCAATAATCGACAAAGGAGAATTAGTCAAGGCAATTTATAAGCCAATGCGTGGAGAGAAACCACTTTGGGATTTTGAACCAGGTTTACACCGACGTGAAGTGGCGGCATACCGCTTGGCAGAAGCAATGGGTCTGCATTTTGTGCCGCCAACAATTTTGCGCGACGGTCCGCAGGGCGAAGGCTCTGTTCAACTATTGATTGAAGCAAACCCAGACGAGCATTATTTTGCGATTTTCGAAGAACGACAAGAGCTGCACGACCAATTTCGGGCGATGTGTGCATTTGACATCGTTGCGAATAATACAGATCGAAAATCTGGCCACGTATTAGTTGATAAAGACTCTCGCGTTTGGGGAATCGATCACGGGTTGTGTTTTGCCCAAGACTTCAAAATTCGAACGGTGATCTGGGAGTTTGGCGGCGAAGCAATCGCAGAGTCACTACTTGAAAAAATTGAGCCGCTAACTCAGACTGTGCCGCTTGAAGTTGCGACTCTGCTCACCGAGCAAGAAGTTATCGCGATTACAGAGCGAGCGAAATGGCTGCTCGACGGCGCAAGGTTTCCAGTTGACCCGTCTGGACGCCATTACCCCTGGCCACTCGTATAGCGGTTATTAGCTTTTACTCGCGTCGATCAATACTGTGTCGATTAACACTTCGTCGATTACATCTAAGAGTCGTTGCGCATATGTTCGGTGATCTACAAAAATATTTTCGCCAGAGTTGTCAGGTTCTATGCGTCGTGGGTTTTCTAGAAAATCAATCAACAATCGCTCTAGTTCTGATTCGTCTTCTGCGATAAATACTCCAGTTGTTTCGCGTAGCCCGCGTAAATGCTCGTAGCCAATTAAATTGCAGAACTGCGAGCCGATAACCGCGTCTTTTTTGAAGGCCGGCAAGATCACTGGTATTCCTCTTGCGCGTGAATCAACAATTGCCGATGTTCCCTCAGAGACAACCACCACCGCCGAATTGAGTAGCTCGCAATATCTGAAGTACGCCGCAGATACATCATCAAAAGAAATACTTTGGGCACGATGAGACTTGCCCCGCTTTATGTCGTCATCAAGTTCAATTTGAGTGTGTGATGAAACAAACTCGTTCATGAAATTTAGACTCGATGAATCACCAGTTGGGTATGGTCGCCAGATTGTTTTGAGTTTGTTGTTTGGCTGATTAGTTCGAGACAATACATCGCCGATGCACTTGAGCCATGGCGCCGAACTCGATGCATCAGCAGTGCTACCAATCAGAATTAAGTTTTCTGACTGGCTCATCGCTGCGATTTTCTTTTTGGCGCCGACCTCAACACTGCCGATCGCAACTATTGAGGTTGAGGGCATCTTGTGCATTCGCGAGCAAACCTCAACAAGTTGCTGGTTGTAGACCAACATTCGAGTCGGTTTTTTAACGAGCGGACTCTTAGACGACGCGTTATCCCACTTCACGGGTATCAACAATGTTGGAATGCCTGCTCTGGCGCCGGCGTCTATCGCCGCGACTACAAAGCCAGCCTGACGTTGCATCAGTACAACAATCACATCTGGAGATTGTTGTACGGCGAGTTCAGCCAGCCCACAATTATTGCAAATTTTTGAAATCGCGACTCGAGACCAAATCCAAAAAAATAATCTGGTGCCACGAACAAATGACGGAAACTCTTTAATTATTCTTTGCCAAACCTCGCCACGATTTTGAAACAGCACGACGAACCCTGAAAAGCTTTGCCAGTTAGAAGGAACTCGCAAACCGATCAAAAATTTATTTCTCAAGCGTGTTCGATAGCCGGATGCGAGATTTCTGAATCTAAAAGTTAACGCCTCACCTAACTGTGAACCAGTTTTTTTAGATTTCGAATCATATTTGTAGGGCACAACTTTTTCGAAACTATTTTTGAACTCACTCGGTAGTTTTTCCCAACGAGTACTTTCAAGTTCTGATTGTGGTAACGCCAAAACTACTTGTGCAGAATCTGATAGCTCTTTAAACAGCCCGTGAATTACAAACTGGTCAAGGTGCGAAAGGTTCCCAGTGACAACCAGAATTTTCTTTTTAGTAGCCACGTTTAGAACTTATTACAAACGAATCGGCGACGACGCCATAATTCGCTATCTACGAGCGAGACTTGAGCGCTTCAATGAGTTTTGGTAACACTTTGTGAATGTCGCCAACAATACCGAGGTCGGCGATCCCAAAGATTGGAGCTTCTTTGTCTTTATTGATCGCGATGATATTTTTTGAACCCTTCATACCAACCATATGTTGCGTCGCGCCAGAGATGCCAGCAGCGATATACACACTTGGCTTGACAACTTTGCCTGTCTGGCCAACTTGATATGAGTAAGGTACCCAACCCGCGTCAACAATGGCTCGTGATGCACCAGGTGCACCCTTAAGAAGTTTCGCAAGGTCTTCAATCAACGAATAGTTGCCAGCTTCACCTAGACCGCGCCCGCCTGAAACAACAATTGCTGCTTCGTCGAGTTTTGGTCCGGTTGTTTGCTCTGTGTGAGTTGCAACAACGCGTGCGCCACCTTGTGTGCCCAAATCAGGAACAGTCACCGCAACTATTTCTGGAGTGCCACCCGATGCAGGCTCTGCAACAAAACTTTTTGGACGAAATGAAACTAGGTGTGGCCCTGGCCCCGTAAACACTGTTTCAACCAAAATGTTTCCACCAAAAACTGGCGTCGTTGCGACAACACCGTC
>WLFB01000046.1 GCA_009703975.1 Actinomycetota bacterium
TCTGTTTGCCGCCAGTGGTGAAGAGCAAACTTCAAAGGGAATTAAGAAAAAAATTACGGGTTTTCTTGTCGACTTCAACACCAAAGGTTGCGAGCGCGTTAAGGGATACAACTGCGTTTCAAACAATGGCTATCACAACTCGATTATCAATTTCGATAATTGCCGCGTTCCTGCCTCAAATGTTCTGGGTGAAGAACATAACGGCTTTGATGCCGCCAATGAGTGGCTTGGTGCTACACGTTTACAAGTTGCCGCCGTGTGCGTTGGTCGTGCCCGTCGCGCACTTAAACTCGCTGTCGAATGGGCCGCCACGCGCGAACAGTTCGGCCAGCAAATTGGCAAGTTCCAAGGAGTGTCGTTCAAACTTGCTGATATGCAGATTCAACTAGACGCAGCAGAGTTACTGACTTTGCGAGCCGCATTCAATGATGCTGCTGGTAATTTCAGCGATACCGAAGTTGCAATGGCTAAAGTTTTTTCTAGTGAGATGTGTCAGTTCGTCACCGATGAGGCAATACAAATTTTTGGCGGCATGGGCTTAATGGACGAGTTGCCTTTAGAACGAATGTGGCGTGATACTCGTGTTGATCGCATATGGGATGGAACGAGCGAAATTCAAAGGCACATCATTTCGCGAGCGTTGTTGCGTCCTCATGGCGGCTGAGCAACTTCTTGCAAGAACGCTGAATCCTCGCTCTATTGCATTGTTCGGCACAGGACCTGCGCAAAGTGTTATTGAGCAGTGTCGCAAACTTGGCTACACCGGAGAACTTTGGCCAGTTCATCCAACGCGCGAAACCTTGGCTGGCGTTAAATGCTTTAAAACTGTTGCCGATTTGCCGCATCCTCCCGACGCTGCATTTGTTGCCGTTAACCGCCACGCCACAATTGAAGTAATTGCCCAGCTGGCGAAGATTGGCACAGGCGGAGCAGTTTGCTACGCATCCGGATTTTCTGAATCAGGAATGCACTCCGGAGTCGATGGTGTTGCATTGCAAAAACAACTTAAAAACGCTGCGGGCGAAATGCCAATTCTTGGCCCTAATTGTTATGGCTATATCAACGCATTGGATGGCATCGCACTTTGGCCCGATCAACATGGCTGTAAACCACTAACGAGTGGCGCAGCGATCGTAAGCCAAAGCGGAAACGTCGGGCTTAATCTAACTCTGCAGCAAAGAGGTTTAGACCTCGCCTATCTCGTAACCGTAGGAAACCAAGCAACTGCAGGAGTTGAAGAGTGTCTCGAGGTTTTCATCGACGACAGTCGCGTGACAGCAATCGGATTATTTATTGAGGCAATTGTCGATCCAATTCGTTTTGCAAAACTTGCACTTAAAGCTGACCAACGCAATCTGCGAATAGTCGCCTTACAGACTGGCCGAAGCGACGCCGGAGCAATGATCGCCGCCTCACATACGGCATCACTAGCTGGGCGTCGCAGTGCTTATCAAGCATTTTTTAACCGATGTGGAGTGGCCATGGTTGACACTCCTGTCGAACTAATTGAAACCTTAAAATTGTTGATTCAAGATGGCGCATTAACGGGCAACAAGCTCGTCTCGCTTTCATGCTCTGGTGGCGAGGCCTCTTTGATCGCTGATCTTTGCGAAAAGACTTCATTAGTTTTCGAGCCCTTTGCAAATGACCAACACTCGAGGATTAGCGAAACACTTACAGAACTAGTAACAGTTGGTAACCCGTTTGATTACCACACATTTATGTGGGGCGACCGCACTGCCACAGCGAATACGTTTACGCAAGTAATGTTTGGCCCACAAGACGCAACACTGCTAATTCTTGATACGCCCCCAAGAAACGATCACGATTCTAAAACTTGGGTCACTGCTGCTCAATCACTTGGAGATGCTGCGACAGCAACAAAACGTCGTGGAGTAATAATTGCAACTCTTCCAGAATGTGTAACAGAAGAAGTTCGCACAGCCGCAACTGCCGCCAACCTAGTTGTGTTACAAGGACTGAACGATGCGATCATTGCACTTAACGCAGCAGCTTGGCTATCGACCAATCACCCAGAGCAACCACCCGCAACAGTCACGGCTTTCACTGCAACGAAATTAATTAACGAAGCCGACGCCAAATCTCTTTTACAGAAAAATCATGTGACTGTGCCGATTGGAAAGAAATCCACTCGAGATGATGTTGCTAAAACTGCAACAGAGGTCGGTTACCCGATAACACTTAAAGGTTTAGGGCTGGCCCACAAGAGCGAATCTGGCGCAGTGAGAGTAGGTCTACAAAACGAACAAGAATTGACACAGGCGCTTACAAAAATGCCTTCTTCAATATCCGATTTTCTCGTCGAGCAAACAATCACAGACGTTGTCGCTGAGATTCTTGTCAGTATTCGTCGAGATCCGCCTGTTGGTTGGCTAATCACCCTTGGTGCTGGCGGCGTTTACACCGAGCTATGGCGCGACACAACATATTTGCTTGCACCGGTAAGCAACTCGCAAATTGAGTCTGCGATTAGCGAAATTCGAATAGCGCCACTACTAAAGGGTTTTCGTGGCAAGCCTGCAGGAAATATCAATGCTTTAGTTGAGTTGATCCAAAGGGTTATAGATACGGCGACAAACAACGACCTCGTTGAGATTGAATTGAATCCTGTGCTGGTTACACCGAAAACTGCAGTAGCTGTTGACGCCCTAATGATCGCGACTATGTGATGAGTGTTGAAGTAGTTAACAACGGCGAAATTCTAGAAATCACAATCGACAGACCAAAAGCCAACGCTATTGACGCGGCGACAAGTCAAGAATTAAGCACGATCTTTGAGTCGTTTATGAAGGACTCAAAGACACGTGTAGCAATTTTGACCGGGAGCGGGTCAAGGTTTTTTTCGGCCGGATGGGACCTGACGGCAGCTAACGAGGGAGAAGCATTCGAATCTGATTACGGTGTTGGCGGATTTGGTGGAATCTGCGAACTTAAATTTCGTCCCAAACCGGTAATTGCCGCAGTAAACGGTATGGCTGTTGGCGGTGGCTTTGAAATTGCTTTAGCTGCCGACTTTATAGTCGCCGCAGATCATGCAACTTTTTTCCTTCCTGAAACAACGCTTGGTTTAATTGCCGACAACGCCACAGTTCGTTTGCCAAAGATCCTGCCACCAAATATCGCACGCGAAATGTTGATCTCAGGGCGACGAATGCTGGCAACCGAAGCACAATCTTGGGGAATTGTAAATGAGGTTACAACTGCCGAAGATTTATTACCCGCCGCTCGCCGACTCGCTGTAAGGATTTGCCAGTCTGCACCTTTAAGCATCTCAGCGGTCTTAGATCTGATGCGCGAATTAGAAACAGTTTCAACCTCAAACGCAATGACTGTTTTGCGCGAGAACCAAACATACCGCAATGCAATTAATTCTCAAGATGCCACTGAGGGTACGAAAGCATTCGCCGAAAAGCGTGCACCAAAATGGCTGGGTCGCTAGTGAGCACTGATGCAACCTCGCAATCACTTGAGATTATGAAGTGAGTCAGAAAGACGAGAAATCTACAGCACAGCAGATCGATTTAACAGACGCGTACGCAATAAAAACTCCTGAAGACAGCAGGCGTCTTTATGCGACATGGGCCGAAAGTTACAACGAGACATTTATAGAAGCAAATAAATATGTTTACCCTCATAGAGTCGCTGAACTCTTCGTAGAAAATGTGCCCAATTCAGGTTTTGAAGATGTAATCGATATTGGCTGTGGCACTGGAGCCGTAGGTACTTATCTCGCAAAACTTCGACCCGAGTTATCAATTGATGGCTTCGACATCTCGCCCGAAATGCTCACTCAGGCTGCACAGACACGTCGACTCGATAACTCACCTGTGTATAGCAATTTGCAAGAAGTTGATCTCACCAGTGCGTTACCAAACAAGACATACAGCGCAATGATTAGTGCGGGCACTTTCACTCATGGACACCTCGGACCAGAGACTCTTCTTCGAATCTTTGATCTCGTTCGTATATCCGGATGGTTTGTTATCGGAATCAATGCCGAACATTACAAAGCTCATGGTTTTGCCGAAACTATGCAGACAGCAATTTTCGCTGAAATCATCAGTGAGCCCAAAGTTTATGTTGTAGATATCTATGAGCCCACCAGCCCTCACTATGGCGACAAAGCGAATATCTGCATTTTTCACCGTCGGAAGCCTGTCAGCTGATTTTTGCGAGTGCTGTAGCGACAAACCATTCAATAATTCAGCAAAAAATCAACTAAAACCAGTTTACGAAATCTCTTTGCCACTAGGCACAACAAAGAATTAACTTCAAATCACCGTCTCTCAGCGTTGAGAACTACAGGGCGTTTCAACTAATATTGCGCTATGCGCGATTACACAGTTGGTGGCCCAAGCTCAATAACAGCAGCAGAAAACGGTCTCGTTGATGCCGATTGCTACAAGCCGGTAGTAGACCGCGCACTAATGAAGCAACTGATGCAGCGCAACAATGGTTGGGCGATTGCACACGTCGCAAGTTGGTTTGCAGCGCTTGGGATATTTGGCTGGCTGGCGCATCTAAGTTGGGGATCTTGGTGGGCAATACCAACATTCGCGATCTACGGTGTGTTGTATGGCTCAATGAGTGACTCACGTTGGCATGAAACAGGCCACCGCACAGCTTTTCGAACTAAATGGATGAATGATGTCGTCTATTACATCGCATCATTTATGATTTTTCGCGAACCGGAAACATGGCGTTGGAGCCATGCTCGACATCACTCTGACACGATTATCGTCGGCAGAGATGCTGAGATTGCGTTCAAACGAAATGTGCCGTTTCATAAATTTGTTTTAGAACTTATTGGCATATCTGCGGTGCCAAATGAATTCAAGCAGTGGATTCAAAACTCTTTAGGAAATTTCACGAACAACCAAAAAGAATTTCAACCTGAAGAAACATTTCGAATTTCAATGTGGGCGTCTCGTATCTACATTTTGATTCTTGCTGGAGTTGTTACCTCATGTATTCTCGTCCGCAGTATCGAGCCGGTGATGTTTGTCGGTCTGCCCAGCTTTTATGGACATTGGTTGGTTGTTACTCTCGGAATCACTCAACACGCAGGACTTGCTGAAGATGTAATAGATCATCGGCTCAACACACGAACCATATATATGGGCCCGTTGACACGCTGGATCTACTGGAATATGAACTATCACGTAGAGCACCACATTTATCCCTCAGTGCCGTTCCACTCTTTGAAGAAACTTCATGTTGCAATCAAAGATCAGTTGCCTACGCCTTATCCGAGCTTGTATCGAGCCCTTCGCGAGGTAATTCCGACTTTGCGCCGCCAAGCCAACGACAGTGCATATTTTGTGAAACGTGCGTTACCTCTAAACACGAATATCTGAACCATGACAGAGTTAGGTAATGATTGGATTACGGCGTGCGATGAATCATCAATCGCAAAAAATGACGTCGCAAGATTTGATCATCTTGACGGCACATATGCAGTAGTTCGTACGTCTGATGGGACATGTGTGGTGATGGATGGTCTTTGCACTCACGGTAAAGCACACTTGGGGGAAGGCTTCGTGGACGGCACGACAATTGAATGTCCGAAACATAACGGACGATTTAATGTTTTAACTGGAGAAGCGGTTGCTTCGCCAGTTCGCGTTGCGACAAGTGTTTATGAAACTCGAGTACATAACTCGAAGATTGAATTTCGACTACTTAAATAGTCTCTGGTTTTGTTTCGCGACCGGTACCAAGCCTGTAACCGGGTCGACCCGCTCTTGACCATCCATCGACAAATTTAAAAAACTCGTCACCAAACGGATCAACGCCTACAAGAGGCATATTGCCGCGACGAATGGTCCAGTCAAATGGTGCTAATTCTTCTGCACGAGCCAGGTGCTTTCGCGAACCAATCTCATCTCCCACACCTCCACGTTCACGCAATGCGATCGCAATACGCCGATGTAAGCGTGCATCTTGCAATTCTTGAGATGGCGGTAACTGAAAATCACGCACCTGAGAATCATTCAAATCAAGCACATTGTTATGAACCCATGACCGTAACAAATTATGGTGCACCTCAGAATCAACATGAGAGAACGATCGAAACAGGTCACTACCTGGAGTGCCGTCTGCAGGGCGAACTATCTTATTATTTTCGTCTACCCAGATTGCGGCCGGCACATTAACAAATCCATACAAGTCGGCGACAATGTGAAATTTATCAATTAGCACCGGAAACGTGAGCGCTTCTTTTGTCGCCCACTCGATGACTGCCTTCACATCAGCATCTAATGCCACGGCAATTATCTGTAAACCAGAATTTTGTAATTCGTTAGAGAGTTGCTGCCAGACCGGCAGCTCGTAACGGCAGCCTCACCAGGAGGACCATGCCAGCAACAATCTCTTTCGCCGATTGAAATCACTGAACGACACTTGCTTGCCATAAATATCTGGCAACATAAAGTCTGGTGCATCCAGCGACGACATAGATTCGGCTCGAGTTGGTGCCGAGTCGCCCAAAGCAACTACTTCATACCCTCTATCGAACACAATACTTTGATTCGTAAACTTCGCAAACGAAGCGAGATCAATATTGACACCATCTGACAATTCGCCAGCGTTACGCACCGGATAACAAATATCGCCTTTGCATAATCCTTCGGGCTTTAAAACCCAACCGGTTGCGCCCTCAAGATCACTGACCAAGATTGCGAATTCACCAAATTCCCTGCTACTAGTCGCCACTGATGCCCCACCGTCAGTTCTGATGACTAAGCAACTACTGTCCACCGCTTGATCTTAACTCATACGGACACGCAAACCGATAGCCAAGAATAAGCGTCTCATACATCTGCTCTATAAGTTAAAATCACAGAGATGTCAATGTTCGCTAATTCAATAAAACTGTCATTGTTTACAAATATTGGATCTCCGTTAACCATTGCGATTATTGGTTCAGCTCCGTGGATGCTTTTTAGCCAGCGACTCATTTTGGCACTACTCACACCTCTAGCACTACTCACAGCATTGATGTTCTCTGATCGATGCCACGACAAAAATTTTCGTATCCGTACCGTTTTGCCTTTGGCACTTCTCCTTCTGATTCAACTTCTTCAGATTCATTACGGAGTCATCCCAGAGGCCTCGCCTAACCATCGGACACTTTTTCGGGTGTTGCTAATTTCAATAGTTCCCCTGATATTTGTAATCTGTCAGAAAGTAACAATTCGAAACGTGATTACTGCCAACGTGCTTGTGTTGCTGGTGGGGCTAGTAGTTGTAGAGGGCACATTGACTGTCCTATCACCAATGAAAAGTGAGCAAAACAAATGGTCTGATTTGGCATCTCAGTTTGACGAGTCTCCGAAACCTGAAACGAGCCCGACAATCTCAATGGACGGCCAACATCGTCTGACGACAGATCAGCCCAAGTCGTTCACGCAACGAGTATTTTTCTACGGTGGATCAACAACGTTTAATCGCGAGGTTACAGATTCTGACACATATCCATCGCTAACTCAAAAACTTCTTAATGAAAAAGCGGGCGCAATCAAGGTTGAAAACCGCGGAACTATCGGGGCATCAGCGGTTGACCTATTACGTTTTCTTCAAGAAAACGAGACTGATTTGCTCAACACAAACGAAGGAGACACAAGTCAAGGTTTACGCCGTGGAGATATCGTCGTTTTCTACATCGGCGTGAATGAAGCCAAAAATGCGATCGTCTACAGAGATCCA
>WLFB01000047.1 GCA_009703975.1 Actinomycetota bacterium
GAAAATAATTACTGGCCAACCCTCTTCGCTTTTTTCGCGTGCTCGTTGAAACACCAATCGAATCTGTCGCTCGGTTTCGCCTACGTACTTATTGAGCAACTCAGGCCCCTTGATATTGATGAAGTAACTTCGAGCCTTTTCTCCACCATTTGCATTAGATACTTTTTTTGCGAGGCTGTTTGCCACCGCCTTAGCAATTAATGTTTTGCCACAGCCCGGTGGTCCATACAACAAGATTCCTTTGGGTGCTGGCAAATGGTACTCAGCGAATAATTCGCTGTACAAAAATGGCAATTCAACTGCGTCTGCAATTTGCTCAATTTGCGAATCAAGTCCACCGATATCTTTGTATGAAATATCGGGTACTTCTTCGAGTAGTAAGTGTTCAACTTCAGGTTGTGTCAGTCGCTCAAGAAGAAGATTCGATTTTGCGTCCATCCGCAAAAGATCCCCACTTCGAAGATGGACTCCGCGCAAGGCGTCTGCCAGTTCGCAAACACGCTCGTCATCGCCGCGTCCAGTGACAACAGCACGGACGCCGTCTTCGAGAACCTCTTTGAGATGAACCACTTCGCCAATCGGCTCAGACGCGCGAATCTTGATGACATTGAAACTTTCGTTGAGAACCACTTCTGCGCCACGCTCAATTTTTTCAAAATCAATATCGGGGTTTACAGTAACTCTCATTTTTCGCCCGTTAGTCAAAATGTCAACAGTTAAGTCATCGTTTTTGCCCACGATAACTCCATACCCAGAAGGTGGCTGCGTCAATTTTTCAACTTCATCGCGCAATGTCGTGATGTGCTCGCGAGATTCTCTAAGCGTGTATGAGAGTTTTTCGTTTTGAGCTACGGCGTGTGCAAGTTGACTTTTGGCCTCAAGTAATTTGTCTTCGAGATGTCGCGCACGCTCTTGCGCTGACTCAGGACTTTGGTCTCCTGCTCGTGCCATCGTGAATTATGCCTCTCGTCTTATCTCTGTGCCTACCGTATAGGTCAATCCGCAAGATGCAAATATTGTGAATTAACTAAACCGCCAAGACAACGAATTTGCCGTGTAACATAATCTCGTTGCGGTACAAGTCTTAAACGAGGGAGCGTCAAATGAAGGTATGGATTGATCAGGATCTCTGCACAGGCGATGGTCTATGCGAAGAAATTGCGCCTGATGTTTTTACTTTGCTAGACGATGGTTTGGCTTACGTTCGTGAAGGAGCAAAAGTATTCGCAACGGCAAAGGGCAATGAGCAGGGTGCTGCAGGCGTTGCTAATTTCCCAGATGCGATGCTTGACGCAGTTGTTGAATCCGCTGAAGAATGCCCAGGAGAGTGCATTTTCATCGAGCCGTAATTTTTCGGTTTGAAGTTTTAGTCGCCGATATATCTGGCGCTTGTTAAGAAGCCGGTATGTGCAACCATTCTGTGATCAGGGCGCACTGACGCACCCTCAATATGCCAAGTTCGGTGTAATACCTCTAGCGTTCGGCGGTCAAGCCATCCGTCGCCCATTGCTTCTTGAGTTCGCACAGCCTGCGTGATACTTGGCGAGTAAGAAACAACTAGCGCACCTCTTCTCAACACCTTGTTGGCATGCTCAATGACCTGCCACGGTTCGGGTAGATCTAAAACCATTCGATCGAAATCAGTTTCTTCGATACCTAAATAAGCATCGCGAATTGAAACCGTATACCGTTCGAGCGCCGATTCTCCGAGAAACTCGCGAACATTCGTCTGCGCACGATTCGCAAAATCTTCTCGCAACTCATAGCCAGTGATGATTGCCCCATAGCGAAGCATCGTCATAGATAGTGCGCCTGATCCGAGCCCAGACTCGAAAACTTTTACACCCGGCGTAATGTCGGCCATCATGCAAATCGGGGCTAGATCTTTCGGGTAAATAACTTGTGCGCCGCGTGGCATTTGTACAACAAAATCTTCAAGGGTCGGGCGCAACGCAATGTAATACGCACCTTTAGTTGATTGCACGGTTGCACCTTCGTGCGCATCAATAATCAGACTGTGCGCAAGAAAGCCGGCATGGGTGTGAAACTCACCGTTCTCTTTCAATGTAAATAGATAACGTCGCTTCTTTACATCAAGCAGAAGAACCTTTTCGCCGTAATTAAACATCTGCGGGTCTGATTTCAAAATAACTGAACGACATTTGCATCAACGATCTGAACGCGATTTGATCGTAATTGAGTCACCCTGCCGAAACTTTCGTCGAACAACTTGTTGGCTAGATGGTTTCAAGTGGCGTCGTAAAAACCGGTACACGCCGAACCAGAAACTCAACTTTACAGATCGGGCGATTAGCTTTTGAAACATAGCTTGGGGTTTTTGGTCAGTTACTTGTTGCTGAATATTTCAATGATGCTGCGATTCTTCTTGCCACTGCGCTTGCCAAACATGAATGCAGTTAGCAACGCCACGATCGCGACACCAATTTTTATTAGTCTGATTTGCTCTGACTTGTCTGCAACTTTTGATTGAATGTCATCCTGAAATAAAGTTAGTTGGTGGTGTAATTCATCACGCGTGACACGTTGCTCTAGTTGCGTCATAACTTATTTCTCGAGCGTTCCACGTTTGATTCGCGAATTCGCAACAAAACCAACTACTAGACAAATAATCACAGTAATCAGATAGCGGAGCCACGACCAAGAATTAGATGATCCCAATGGGGTTGTTTGTACCAACCTCAAAACGCCCAATGATCCGATTACAACACCAATACTTATCAACACAGATGCGAATAAACCAAACGCAAGCCAACGGCCAGCACCACGTAGTGGATCTATCGCCTCTTGTTTCGCGTATTTGACAACGAGGTCGTACAACTCCGAAATCTTGATCTTCGCTTGTGATTCATCAGCGGGCACTAACTCATTCTACGACATCATTCTGCGAGCTAGCCCTATTTAAGTGGCGCAACCTTTTCGAGGTCAATTGAATCGCCGCCAGTTGCCAAAGATGAAATTAGTGAATTCCAAATTGGGATATATATCTCAGTGGTTGAAGTACCCGCGCCATTTAAAAGCAAAGTAAATACTGTTGCATGATCATCGCTGAATGGAAAAACCCCAGAGAGCGCTTTGACTCCTGTGAGCGTGCCGGTTTTGCCTCGCAAAACATTTAATGCTGGTCCAGTTATGAAATTTTCGCGCAATGTGCCAATTGATCCAGCTATTGACATGCCTTTAACTAAGTCGCTATTTGCACCAGCACGTTGCAAGAGCGAAGTCAGCAAATTGCACGTCAATTGGGTTGAGCGGTCTAACCCTGAGCCATCGCCGAGCGCGACCCCTGCCGAAGGTAGCTGCCATTCAACAATTTTGTTAGCGACAACTTGTAATCCAGCCAGGCGTGTCGCTGCGCCTTGCGACACTCGTCCGATTTCTTTCAATAACAATTCAGCAGTGTTGTTGTCACTATTTGTCAACATCTCGGCAACAATGTCACGAAGTGGGACGGAATCAATTTTTGCAATTTGTGGAGTGTCTGGCGGTGCGGTGTCAATATCTGGAGAACCCTTAACGAATATTCCGCTCTCTTTCAAAAGCCGGGTGAACTCTTTTGCAGCAGCAAACGCAGGGTTTGCAAGTTTCACCGGAGAATCAGAAGTGTTGGCGTCATTAATCATCAGCGCACCAAGTGGACCAGCCTCAGTGCCTCGGATTCCGTCACCCCAATTGGGCGAATATCGCTCGCGATCATAAAGTGACTCATCACCGATGACACTGCCTTGAATGCTCTTGATGCCCGATGCAACTAGTGATTCGACAAGACCTTCAACGTATGTTGGTGTCATAGTCGGATACTTTTCGGTCGGCGGATAATCGCGTGTTGAGAGAAGTGGATCACCAGAACCAACGAGCCACAGGTCTCCTCGTACCACAGAGTCTTCAACCACGCCGAGAAGCCTCGTAGAAAAAACTGTATCTGGCTTTATCACGTCTAGCGCAACTGCAGCAGTGAGAAGTTTCATGTTGCTACCCGGAATCAATGCAAGATCCGAGCGTAAAGAATAGATTTCTCGATCGTCTGTGCGAACTGTCAAGCAAGAATCAGCAGGCAATGTCGTGCTGAGTTGTTGAAGTTTCGCAGCCACCCGAACTTTAAGTGTCGAATCGACAAGAGCTTGCGGGATTCTTCTCGCTGAAAAAATTGGAGTGACCGGCGGTTTATCGAGTTGATCTGAAATTTCTAACGTTGCAGCACGAGTTTCTTTAGTCTTGGCAACTTCTATTGCAGAAACTAATGGAACGCAGCCAATTAAAGTTGCGAATAGCAACACGCCGATGAGTCTGTTGATTTGTGTTCGCTCGCAATAGTCGTTAAAGCGTTGCCGTTGTTTGCGAAACTTCACTTAGCGACTCCACGCCATTTTGAATATTGATACGAAAGTGCGAGTGCTCTGGCTGCGCGTTGTCCGTTCGCATAGCAAAGTCTCCCCGACTCTTGAACCGCTTTCACCCCAGGATTATTCACATCGGCCACACCTAATTCTGTTGCAACGAGAATAGGTTTACCCGTCTCTGTAGAAAGTTCGAAGGCGACTTGGGCGAATCTTTCATCTTGACGTTGGTGATAACTGACAATTCGTTCTAATCCAAAATCGGGATAGAAGTGACCTTCGGTCATTAGTCGAGCCTGGTTTGATTGAATTCCAAGTCCTAGAAAAATTATTGAGTCGACACCGGGATGCGTGGCGATTAATCGCATCACTTCAGGAATCGTGTCGCGCGTTTCACCACCTGCGCAATCGACTGGATTATTATGGCTCCAGCGATCTGGCAACAGCGCCGAAATTGCTTCGCTCAAATCTTGGGGCAAAGAGATTAATTTCAATACATTGTCATTTGAGATTGCATCAGAGGTCACGACTCCCCAGCCGCCAACAGTCGTCAGCACAACCACATTAGGCCCCTTTGGAAGCGGCTGAGTTGCGAAGGTGGCAGCAACATCAAAAGCTTCTTCAGCGCTGGCGACTCGAGTTACGCCATTGGCAAAACAAACTCCATCAAAAACACGATCGTTACTCGCCAACGCACCCGTGTGACTTGCCGCAGCAAGAGCACCGCTTGATGTTGATCCACCCTTAACAACTACAAGTGGCTTTACAGAACTAATTGATTTCATGCTTGATGCAAGTTTTTCGCCGTCTTGTATTCCTTCTAGGTACACAAGTGCAACTGATGTTGCTCCGTCTGTAGCGAAAAAATCTAGAACTTCAGGCACCCCGGTGCACGCAGCATTGCCGGCCGAAATTGCCCGAGCAATTCCTACGTTTGTAAATCGCGCATAATTCATGAAACTCGAAACGAAATTGCCGCTCTGGCTAGCCACCGAAATTGCACCTTTTGGCGGATATGGCCCAACAATTTGTGCACAAAGATTTACTGGTGTGCTGACAAGACCTTGCCCATTCGGGCCAATTAGCAAAATGTCTAGTTCACGTGCTTTGTCTTTAAGTAACTTTTGCGCTTGCACACCAGACTCTCCGGTTTCTCCATAACCAGCGGAAGTGATGTAAACAGAGCGGATATTTTTACGTGCGCAAGCTTCAAGAATTGAAATATTCGTTGAGGCCGGCGTGCACACAAAAGCCAGATCAATTTCGTTTTCAGGCAGATCATCGATCGTGGCAACAGATTGCACTCCGAGTACTTCGGCAAGTTCAAGATGTGTTGCGAAGATCTGCCCCTTGTATCCGCATGAAATGAGATTATGTAGTGATACGAAGCCGAACTTTCCTGGGTGGGTTGAAGCGCCGACAACGACTACTCCTCTTGGATTAAATAGCGATTCAAAAAATCGACCCGTTGTATTTAACGGCTGAAAGTCTTTTGACGGTGTTAGCGCATCTTTTACAACGAGTGCATCGACAGCAACTATCGAGCCGTCACTCCTAACCAAGATCGGGTTGATATCAATCGAAGAAAAACTTGGGTCGCTTTCAGCTGCCTTTGACAATGCAACTAATGCATCTGCTAGTTCGTCTTTTGAAACCGCTGACTCACCACGAAAATCATCAAATATCTTTTGTTGACGCAGCCGTCCTTGCAAAGCGAGAGCGTCAGGCTTAGTAAGTGGCACAGGAGCGAATGCGACATCTGCAATAACTTCTGCATAGATACCGCCAAGGCCAAGCATGACAAATAATCCGAATTGGGGATCGCGCAAAACCCCGGCGATAAATTCTCGCTTGCCTGATTCCATTTTGGCGATTAAAAGCGAAACATCACCATCGTCGACAGTTGCTTTGGCTAACAATTCGCGTGCGGCTGTTGCCGTGGCATCAGCAGAGCCAAGACCAAGTCGAACTAGTCCTCGTTCGGTCTTGTGTGCAATCGAGTCACCACATAATTTCACAACCACGGGGAAACCAATTTGTTCGGCTGCCTTGACAGCATTTTTGATTGGATCACCATCAGTTGTGACTTCTATTTCGGCAGCGAAAACGACACCAAATTGTTGAAGAAGCGATTTGGATTTAGTTTCTGAAAGCGTTGTCTGACCCGAGATAATCACATCGTCAGAGTAGTGTGAGTCGCATGCTCAATGTTGTCAAAATTTTATTATTAGCGGTGCTTGTGGGTTTCTCAGTCACGACTTTAGCCAATCTTGGAACCACGGTTTATATGCATCGCGCGCTCGCCCATAAGGCGTTGACACTTCATCCTCTAGCGGTTTTTTGCGCGAGACTAACAATTTGGCTATCAACCGGTATCCGTCCGCGTCAATGGGTCGCGGTGCATCGCAAGCACCACGCGTTTACTGATCAAGAAGGCGATCCTCACTCGCCGGTACTTCTCGGTTGGAAGAACGTCCAGATGCGTAACGTCGTTTTGTACCGAATCTCAGCAAATGACCCGCAGACAGTTGAGCGCTACGCAAAAGATTTGCCACAAACTCGCCTAGATAAAATATTTTTTGATCGTGCGCTAGTTGGTTTGGGACTTGGAGTTGCTCTTTTGGTTTTCGTATTTGGGCCAATGGTTGGGTTGTTGGCCGCTGTTGTTCATTTAAACGTTTACCTTGCAGGATCTGCAGCGGTGAATGCAATTGCTCACCACTTTGGTCGAAAGCCATACGCCAACGGTGCAGGTAATTTGCAGTGGCTTGCATTGCTCACTGCCGGAGAAGGGTTGCATAACAATCATCATGCTGCGCCAACATCAGCACGACTCTCGCACCGGTGGTATGAACTTGATCCAGGTTGGTGGCTCATCAGAGTTCTCAGTTCGGTAAAGCTAGCCAAAGTACGACTTGCTACTGTGCGCCTAAAACCGTCTGCACACCGCGTAACTGTTTAGTAATAGTGCTTAATAAGAGTGCTTCATAAGATAGAGATTTCATGCAAATAATTTCAGCCCTTTTCGTAGAAAACTTTGCGCTTCGTCAGGCGCCTGGTCCAAGTACACGAATTGATTTAACTGGTGCCTTCTTTTCGATGGCAGCGCCGACTCCTGTGCCGGTCACGATTGATCCACATCTGGTTGTTTTGATCTATTGCAGCCTTGATGAGCCAGGTAATTCGCTTCTTGAAGTTATATTCCGTTCAGGTCCATCCGCGGATGATGAGCAGCTGGCTCGCAATGTAAGCCCGTTTACCGTTGAACCAGGCAAATTTACCTACAGGCTCGTTCGCGGTGAGCTACTGCTCACTAGTTACACGCAGATTTTTGCTCACTGCCGAATCGGGACTGCGCCA
>WLFB01000048.1 GCA_009703975.1 Actinomycetota bacterium
ATCGCTCGACGTTGGATGAGCAATTCGGAACTACCAAGATTTGACGGATACATATTGGATCTTGTAATTGATTACGTAACTTGCGTGGTTGTTCCTGCTGCGTTTATGTGGCAGTTCGAAATCGTCTCGCATGACTTAACCGGTCAATTAGCTGTCGCCGCAATTCTTGGGTCGTCGGCGTTATGGTTTAGCCAAACCACTATTGCAAACGCCCAGCATTGGTTTAGAGGTTTCCCTGCTGCATGGAACTTGGTAATCCCAACTATTTGGCTCTTAGGTTTAGATACGAACCTGAACATAGCAATCTCATTTTTATTGGCGATGCTCACTTTAAGTAACGTTGAGTTTCCTCATACGTTGCAGGTTTTAGAATTTCGTAAGTTGAACGTCTTCGCAACTTCTTTTTGGATGCTGTTAATCATCGTATTTTCGTTTCGCACACGAGAACTATCAGCGCTTGAGCACAGCATGCTTTTAGTTGGTCCAATTTGCATAAGCGCAATAGTAATTAAGCATAAATTTGAGAAACTTGACCTTGTAATCACTGACTAAAAGCCACCGCCGTGAAGGCAATTTTCGTGCTAAATCGTCTATAGTTACAACTTGGAGGAATAACCCAAATGAAGCCAGAAACAGTTTTACGAGTCACGACCCTTTTATCGGCAGCCGCCAGTCTCGTGCTGAGCGTGTGGCTTTATTTTCAGAGCTCTTCGGTTGAAGACAGACTGAACGGAATCTATGTTGGAGTCTGGGTGCCATCAATTCTCGCACTCGGAGCATTTTTGTTATCGGGCAAGGGCGCAAAGGACTGACCATGTCACTAGGAGCACTATTTGGCTTTGGAAGCGTGATTTTCTTAATTGTTATGACTGGTGCATTTGTCTATGGCATGACAGCGCTCAGGGCAGCCGCCGACCGCGGAAACTATCGACCAGGCTCATCAAAAAACTAACTAGCAAATTTTGCACAATTATTTAGGCGCGTCGTGGTAAACCAACGCGAACTTTTACTCCTCTAGAAAACATCACATGCGGTTCGCCGTTGATCTCTGTACTTGGCGACTCAAAACCAGCGGCCACAACCAACGAGTCTTCAAGTGAAATGATCTTGGCGCGTTGTAATGGCCAACGATCGTGTGAGATCGGTGCATAACGCAAACTGCCACCACGTGTAGTCGTATACAAACCCCATCTTGCACTCAAAAACACTTCTAACGGAGACGGCTCAGCAATCGGCTCTAAAATTTTTAATTGAATTTTTGTTTCTGCTCTACCACGTGGCCACCTGCGCACAACTGATGTGTGCAATTCGTCGCCAACACGTTTGTTGCTCGCCTTGCCAAAACAGTAAGGCAATGTATAAGTCGTGCGCGCGACGATAGTCGGCAGCAACCGATTGATATCCAATGAACAAAACCACACACCAGGTATTCCGTTGCGACGAACATAAGTGCGCACATTGACCTCAGGAAAAGATCCGAGATACGGCACAGCAGGCAAACCAGGCACGCCGATGCCACGCATCGAAAACGGAATTAGCCCGACCCACGCCGAGCCATCACAAACATCAACTTCAAGACCCGGCGGCAAAATGCGTGCAACTTCTTCAACTTTGTAGCGATAGTGAATATACGCAAGGTCATACCAGCCTTGTTTCATTACCGCGCGCCGAACAGGCTGTGGGCAATCTTGCGAAGACATCATCGCACCTCGTTACGACCGAAGGACTTGCAAGATCATCACAGAACACGCCACTGCGCGTAACGACCAAGCAATTGTGCGCGGCCAATTAGTCACGACTAATCGTTGCCCGACATCAGCAGTCGGGTTGGTCGCCATTTTTGCATGCAATGGCACGGAAACAAACACGGTGCTGCCAAGAGCAACTGCCAACAACACTGCACCAAACCATGGCCAAAAAATAGGCACACTTTCTGGCCGAATAATTAATAGACCCAATGTTGTGAAACCTTCAACAGCCATCGGTATCGCCAACACTTGTCCTGTGCGTCGTTGATGATCAATAGCAGTTTCAACCGCGCGATCAACTGGCACCTTGGCTAGCAACGGATAGTAAACCCACTGCACAAACCAGATGACACCCGTCATTAAACAAGTAGCAACAAAATTCGCAAGCAAAATTAAATTAATCACAAACTATCTCTCGATAAATCACACCGTCACGATATCTCAAGAACCAATTGCGGTAACGCTCGTGATCCCATCAAGTGTGCGTAAAGTTTCAATCACTTCTTTTGAGACTGCTGTCGTAGTCGAGATGCACATCAACGCGCTACCAACTGTCTCAGTGTTACCAACATCCATGTTTGCAATGTTGATATTGGCATTACCGAGCGCCGTCGCAACACGACCAATTGCGCCAGGTCGATCATCATTTTTAACTATCAACATGTACTCAGACGGTGGAATATCAGTCAGATGGTCATCAATCATTACGATCCGTGCCTCGCGTCGCCGACCCGTAAGCGTCGCCGACAAGTTGTGGCTTCCTGAACGCAGCGTGACGAGATTTACGTAATCGCGATGTTGCGTAGTTTTTGAAGAAGATTTATTAACCTGAATCTTTAATTGTCGAGCGATGACCGGTGCATTAACAAGACTTACTGCATTGTTTGTCCATACAGACAGTGCACCCTTCAAAGCACTGATTGAGATTAGGCCTGGGTCATATGCGCCAATTTCTCCAGTGATAGAAATTTCAAAAATCTCAGGTGGCGCATCAACAAGTGAGGCAAAAACACGGCCAAGTCGTTGAGCGAGTGGAACAAAAGGTTTGAGCGTCTCGTTGGCATCACTCGCCTCAAGGTTGACCGCAAATGGAACGAACTCATTATTTAGCGCTAGACAAACCATATCGGCGACTACTTCACCTGCACGATCTTGGGCTTCGCGAGTGCTCGCACCCAAATGTGGAGTAACAACAACATTGTCAAGTTCGAATAATGGCGAAGATTTAGTCGGCTCAGTTACGAAAACGTCAATTGCTGCACCAGCGATCGTGCCATTGCCTAAGGCTTGCGCCAAATCAGATTCATTAATGATTCCACCGCGAGCAACGTTAATAATTCTTAATGACGGTTTAGCTAACGCAAGCATCTTGGTGTCTATCAAATTCACCGTCTGTTTATTCTTTGGTAAATGTATTGTCAAAATGTCTGACTGTGCAATTACTTCATCAATTGACATCATCTCAACATTTAGTTCTCGCGCACGCTCGGCTGAAATAAACGGATCGAAAGCAATAATTCGCATATCAAAAGCCAGCGCGCGTTGCGCAACCAGTGCACCAATTCGACCTAGACCCAATATGCCAAGAGTTTTAGAAGCGAGTTCAATCCCCTCCCATTTACTTCGCTCCCAACGACCTTGAATCAATGCACTATGCGCCTGCGGAACATTGCGTGAAATAGCCAAAATTAATGCCATCGTGTGTTCGGCGGCCGACAAGATATTTGATTCTGGGGCGTTGACGACCATCACACCGCGTGCTGTCGCTGCTGCAATATCAACATTGTCAAGACCAACCCCAGCACGCGCCACAACGACAAGTTCATTGCCAGCCGCCAACAACTCTGCGTCTACATTTGTCGCTGAACGAATAATTAATGCGCTGGCGCCAACAATGCGATGCCGTAAATCTTCAGGGCTTTTCTCGAGTTGGATATCGACTTCAAAACCAGCATTTCTTAGTCGCTCTAAGCCTGACTCGGCGATCTCTTCTGCAATAACTACACGGGACTTAGTCATGAAATTGCCTCAACAATGAAATCAATACAAGCGGTAAGTTTTTGCACATCAGTTGGCTCAACAGCCGGAAACATTGAGACTCTCAGCTGGTTACGGCCGAGTTTGCGATACGAGTCTGTATCGACAATTTTGTTCGCACGCAGCACAGCATTGACATCATTAGCGTCGACACCAATTAAGTCGATCGTGCCGACAACTGGCGAACGAAACTCAGGATTAACTACAAACGGCGCCGCAAATTTCCGTATTTCGGCCCAGCCGTAAAGATGCTTAGACGAAATACTTGTTCGGCTGATGCACCAATCCAAACCACCATTTTCGAGCATCCAGGTCAATTGATTATTCAGCAGAACAAATGTAGAAATTGAAGGCGTGTTGTAAGTCTGATTTGCTTTTGAGTTTTCAAGGGCAATTGATAGGTCAAGCGAGGCAGGACACCATCGTTTTGATTTTGCTATCAACTCAATTCGCTCGACTGCCTTTGGCGAACACAAAGCGATCCATGTGCCACCTTCCGATGCAAAACTCTTTTGGGGCGAAAAATAATAGACATCAACTTCATCTGTCGACCATGCGATTGAGCCAGCCGCCGAAGTCGCATCAACTACAACCAATGCATCAGCAGGTTGATTTGGTCGAAGTAAATTCATCATCGCACCAGTTGAAGTTTCATTGTGCGTTAAACAGTATGTATCAACCGGCGAACACTGCGCCGTCTCGATAATCGGCACGGTGCCAGCTGGTGCCTCGACAATTAGCGGTTCACTTAGATGTGGTGCTTTTTGCACGGCTGTCGCGAACTTAGAAGAGAACTCACCGAATACATAGTGCTGACTGCACTTATGGATTAGACCAAATGTTGCTGCGTCCCAAAACAAACTCGCGCCGCCATTGCCAATTAAAACCTGCCAACTTTCTGGAAGTGTGAATAGTTGACAAAGCTGCTCACGAACAGAACCAACTAAATTTTTTACTGGTGCTTGACGATGCGAAGTACCCAGTAAATGAGTTGATGCCGAGACTAAGGCGTCAATTTGTGATGCTCGGATCTTTGATGGTCCACTTCCGAATCGTCCATCACTTGGAAGTAACTCGCTTGGAATTTTAATTTCTGTTAATTCACGTGCAACCATGCACAAAGTTTCGCACTATGAACGGTGAAATATACGGCGGTTTACGAAAAGTAAGAGAATTTTTGCTGTTACGAATGCCTAGTCTGACTGCAGTGAATTCTTCAACACCATTTAGTGCGGTTGTGCCAAAGAGCAATTCAACAGATACTTCAACTGGTGTTCGACTGCACACAGTCACATGGGGCAACGCAACAACACACACCAAGACACCGATTGTGCTCGTGCACGGACTTGCTTCAAACTCAATGCTGTGGGAAGGCGCCGCACTTGCGTTGTGCGCACTTGGTCATCTCGTTACCGCAGTTGATCTGCGCGGTCACGGATTAAGTGAAAAACCTGAAACTGGTTACGACATGCAAACGGTGACACAAGATTTAGCTGGTCTGCTGCGCGAAATCCAACGCGATGGTTTTGTTAACCCAGTAGTCTGCGGTCAATCTTGGGGCGGCAATGTTGTTCTTGAACTTGCGCACACGCAACCAAAATTAGTACGCGGTGTTGTCTGTGTTGATGGTGGTTTTCTTGAATTACAAAATCATTATCCACAATGGGACGATTGCGCAGAAGCGCTACGCCCACCGAAAATCGCTGGAACAAAGATTGCAGACTTTAGAAATTACATGCAACGTGCTCACCCTGATTGGCCAGAAACCGGCATCAATGGCGCCTTGGCATGCATGGAGCATTTACCCGACGGTACTTTGCGCCCATGGCTAAGTTTTGAGCGACACATGATGGTCTTGCGTGGATTATGGGAGCATCATCCAACTCATATATATAGACAGATTTCGGTACCGGTTATGTTCGTGCCGGCCGAAGGACCACAAGGCATTTTTAACGAAACTAAACGAAGTGCCATTGAACACGCCGCGCAATTAGTGACGAAGGTCAGGGTTGAATGGTTTAGTCCTGCTGATCATGACTTGCATGCACAACATCCTGAGCGTTTCGCGCAGGTCGTGCACACAGCCATAACCGACGGATTTTTCTGATGACACTTCCACACATTCTTGCCGTAATGGGATCGGGCGAAACTTCGCCGACGATGGTTTCAACTCATCGCATGCTTGCTGCAAAATTGGCCAAGACGTCGCGTGCAGTTTTGCTGGACACTCCATATGGATTTCAAGAAAATGCTCCTGAACTTGCGACAAAAGCGTCTGAATATTTTCAGACAAGCATCAATCTTGTACTTGAAGTCGCGGGGCTCACCGAGATAATCGGTGCTGACGCGCTTGCCGTTGAACGCGGTCTTCAAAAAGTTGCAGATGCAGATTATGTCTTCGCAGGGCCGGGGTCACCGACATATGCGTTGCGTCAATGGTCGGGCACATCACTTGCAGGTTTACTCAATAAAAAACTTCACGACGGTGGCATCGTCACTTTCGCGTCGGCTGCCGCGCTGACACTTGGTAAATTTACTTTGCCGGTTTACGAAATTTACAAAGTTGGCGAAGATCCGCGCTGGTTAGATGGTCTAAATATCCTCGGCGAGATCGGTATCAATGTTGCGCTGATTCCGCATTACAACAATGCAGAGGGTGGGCACCACGACACACGGTTTTGTTATATGGGTGAACGACGGCTCGCAATACTTGAACGCGAACTGCCAGACGATGTTTATGTACTTGGAGTAGATGAACATACCGGTTTAGTTATTGATCTCGACGCCGAAACGGTAGCCGTCGTCGGTAAGGGCGTCGTAACGATTCGAGTTCATGGCGAATCAACGCAGATTGCATCAGGCGAGACTTTTTCTGTAGATCGATTGCGTGACCCGGCACAAGCAACAGCGCGAGATACAACGAAAATGGCGACGAGAGTTGTTGAACTAGCACCCGCAATTTTCGACAATAACTTACGTGAAGCAACAGATCGCTTGAACCAAGTGTTTCTAAATGCTCTCACTAATTCTGATGCCGATGGAGCAGCTCGCGCAGCACTTGAACTAGACGATGCGATCGCTGGTTGGTCGGGCGACACTCTGCAAAGTGACGCAACTGATCATGCGCGGGCAGTACTGCGCAGCATGATCACGCGTTTGGCTGCGGCGGCAACTGGCGGGTTGCGCGACCCACGCGAAGTTCTCGGGCCGTTTGTACAAGTGTTACTTGATCTGCGTGCTCAAGTGCGAAGTGATAAACGATTTGATTTATCTGACATTATTCGCGACCGCTTGGCTGCAATTAATGTTGAGGTTCGCGACACGCCGGATGGCGCGCAGTGGGGTTTTCGGACTAGTTAATTCGTACGTTTAATCAGCGCGCCTAATTTATACGCTAATTAGAGATGTCCGAGTGAGGCCATTTTCATGCGATTTCGTGTGCCTGCAATTGCATAAACAGCTACAAACACAAGCGCATCAAGCAAAATTATTGTCGCACTTGCCGAAGTGTCTAAGTGATAGCTCAAATTCATACCGACAAAACAAGTTACTGCGCCAATAATTGGTGAGATCCACAACAGACGCGAAAAACTATTAGTTGTCATGCGGGCAGACGCAGCAGGAATCACCAGCAAAGCTGAAATCAACAATGTGCCAATCACTCGCATCGTCACCAAAATCGTCAACGAGATCATCGCCAGCAACACTGCTTCTACGAGAGAAACTCGCACATTACTAACTTGAGCAACATCTCGATCAAATGTTGAAAAAAGTAATTTGCGGTAACCGAGCACGACTACTGCGAGTCCGAGCAACGCAACAACCGCAACAGCATAAATATCTACGACTTTTACACCGAGCACGCTGCCGAATAGCACCGCTTCAAT
>WLFB01000049.1 GCA_009703975.1 Actinomycetota bacterium
ACAACCGCCACACCAAGCGCCACTTGAACAAAAACAGTGAACTGAGCAAGACCGATGAACCACCATAAAGCACGACTACGCAATGAAACATTTTTATGCGCCACAAGCGCCCAGATACCAGCCATTGCATTACCAATTATCATTATCCACGCCGATGAACTGTGCAGCTCAAGCAATGTAGTCGCAAACATTAGAATTTAATTTACTTAAAGGTTCATTAAATCTTGGGCTATTTCTCGAATCATTGATTCTTGCCCTGCTACTAATCTACGTTTGCCCAATTCTTGCCAAAGATCTTCTTGGCTTACACCAAATTCTGCGGCAAGCTGCTTTACTTGTGGCGCAAATCCACTAAATACACCGGCATCACCACTTTGAATACTTGAACTAGTCGTTCGTGGTAAATATTCTGGACATTTTGTTTCAACTAAGTGGCTCATTTCAAGAAATTTATCTAGCGACGGCGCACCACTTTTCATTCGTCGATAATTAACGATGATGCTCTCTAACGGCGCGTTCCCAGCACCTGCACCAAGACCCATTGATGATCCATCAATGATCGTCGCATTGTTCTCAATCGCCGAAATTGCATTTGATACACCGACTCCAAGATTATTGTGAGCGTGAAACCCAACTTGAACCCCGATTTCCTGCTTCAGCGCGTTTACGCGAGTTGCAACGTCTTTAGGAACATAATTTCCTGCCGAATCCATTAACACGACTGCTGACGCTCCATAACCCGCCATCAACTTTGCCTGCGACACGAGGCCCTTCAGGTCAATCGCGTGACTCATCATCAACACTCCATGAACCATTTGATCTTGTCCTGAAAGATACTCAACGTGCTTTTGAGCAGTAGTTACTTCAGTGACGTGCGTACCGATTCGAAAAATATCGACACCAGCTTTGATGGCAGGGATGATGTCTCGCTTAATTGTTGCGAAGCCAGGAATTGCATGTACCGCAAGTTTGACTTTTTTGAGATTTTCTCGCGCTGCAGTCAACAATGAGTAATCGTCAGACTTCGCTTTGCCGACCAAAAACGACGAAGCACCAATGCCGTTTCCATGGCCAACTTCAACTGCCCAAACTCCGGACTGTTCTGCAATCTGGCAATATTCGCGCACAAACTCTGGCGTCAAAGAATGACGCATCGCATGATTACCATCACGAAGCGTCACATCATAAAAAGAAATCATGTCGTTATTCTCTCATGGTTAAGACGACTTAAGTGCACGTGCTGTGTGGCAGTTTCAACAGCAGCGGCATTGATTATGTCCAAATTTCCTGAATATTCAGGCAAGTAATACCCAGAACCTAGAACTTTTACAGTCGCTGAAATTTGGCCACTACCAGCCACATGTGGCTCAACAACTAGATCGTAGCCAGGTACGTAACTTTTTACCTTTGCAACCAAATCGCGAGATTCTTGAAGAATCTGAACCAGATCAAAGTTTGCTGCACGTACATGCACTGTCGTGCGCATCATCACTGGTGGCTCTGCCGGGTTCAACACAAGTATTGATTTGACTGCTGAGCACCCAGTGAGCAATGTCGCCATATTTTCCGTTGAGTCAATATATTCGTCGATATTGTTGCGCGTCGCAGGTCCAGCCGACAACGAGGCAATGCTTGATGAGATTTCAACTTCTTCAACCGACTTTGCATGCTTAGTGATCGCATAAATTAACGCCGCAGAAGATTGTCCTCCACACGTGACCATTGAATAGTTCGCAACATAGTCTGTGGAGATTTTCATTGATGGAGAATTATCAATCAAGACTGGAACTAATGGCTTACCAATTCGTGATGGGGTCAGATCAATTATCCACTTCTTATGCTTCTGAACAATTGCCCAGTGTTCGGCGTGCGCAGTTGCCGAAGTTGCATCAAAAACTCCGTCTAGATAAGGCCACAATGGTTCAAGTGACTCGATCCCAGAATCGAGCAAATTAGGCACTCGCCCGTGCATTCGAGTCAGCCCAGAACTTGTCGATCGACGACCGACAAATGCCACCACATCAAATTTGGGGTCTTTTAACAATCTTTCGCAAAGGTCGGTGCCGATGTTTCCAGTTCCGATTACTGCAACTTTAATTTTGTCGTTGCTCATAAGGCAAACCTCTCGACTTATACGAATTTGCATGTGGCTGATAGCCAAGTAAATCCCTTAACGATTCTATTGAAATCATTGGATCCAGATCTTCAAGCGGCGGCGAAACAAGTGTGCCATCAGCAAGTTTGCTAGTAGCTAGTCTCGGCAAATATTTTTGATCTGGGGACATCTTGATTTCAATCAAAACTGCTTCTGGCGATTCAAGCGCAGGTCGTAATGCTGATTCAAAACTACTTATATTGTCAATCAAACAATATTCAAAGCCGAAAGTCTTGGCTAGGTCCGAGAACAAAGGAAAACTGATTCCAGAGTTAATATCCGAACCAGATACTCTTGCATCAAATAAGTTCTGCTGAGAAATTTTAATCATCGTATAGCCATCATTATTGAAAATAAACAATTTCATCGGAATCTGGTGATGCTTGACTAGTTGAAGCTCTTGCAGATTAAACATGATCGCACCATCAGTGTTTAAACAAATCAGTTGCCGTTTCGGGTCTGCGAAGTGAGCGCCGATCGCTCCCGGTAAACCAAAACCCATCTCTCCGAGACCTTGCGATGTGAAGATCCGTTGAGTACCTTTGGCCGCAAGCGCATAGTGGCCGGTCAGCAACCCTGCACCAACGTCAGTCGCAACAATTGCGTCTTCATGCAACACAGAATTAAGAAAATTGATTACATCAAAAGAATGCACTTCATGTGCTGAACCAACTGCAGCACCAATTTGCTCAGACCGCGGCAGTTTTTGCCAAATCTCTTGAGCATTCAATAGCCATAGTGACAACGAGTCGCTTTTTGGTAATTCCACTAGTTCTTTTAATACTTGATCTAGAAAAGTCTCTGAAGACTGACAAATTGGGTTCCATTGGTGCTTTGCGAATTTTGAAAGCTCTATGGGATCTACATCTACTATCCATCGGTCGGCCATTCTTGCAAAATCATCTCTGTCGTATCCAATTTGAGGAATCGCCAATCTTGTGCCAACACAAAGGATGAAATCACTTTTCTGCAAAATAATATTTGACGCTCTATCGCCGTAGATGCCGATTCGACCCATATTCAACGGATGTGCATCTTCAAATAAATCTAAGGCCGACCAAGAAAGACAAAATGGAATCTGATATTTCTCAACTAATTCACGTGCCCTAGCTAAAGCACTCTCGCCACGAACCCCATTGCCAAAATAAAGCAACGGCCGGTTGGCTTTGCTTAATCGCTTAGCACATTCGGTGATCAACTTAATGTTCGATTCTGGTTGGTCAGGCTTGGTATTTTTACTCTCAGCTGCAGAAATAACGATCTGCTCCGATGACGAAGTCATTTTGCGTTGTAAATCCATCGGAAGGTCAACAAGCACTGGGCCCATTCGGTCTGTTGATGCAGACTCCCATGCCTCGTTGAATTTTGCAGTGATCTCAGTTGCAGACAAGATTCGTGATGCAGATTTTGTTATCGGTTCAGCAACTGTCTTAGAGTCGAAACCTTGCACACCGTAGGCTCGAAACTCTTGCATATTCTCACAGTGAAACGAACTCTCATTGCCGGACAAAATTAGAACAGGTACCGAGTCAAGGTAAGCGCTTAAGATACCGGACAACGAATTGATAGTGCCACCGCCAGTGGTTACGAGTGCAACGCCTACTTTGCCAGAGACTCGTGAATATCCTTGTGCTTCCATCACTGCTGCTTGTTCATGGTGCGAAAAGACAAATTTGATTTTCGTATTCCTGCCTATTGCATCAACAAGAGCTAAGTTTCCGGCACCAGTGATACAAAAAATTATTTCTACGCCCCGTTCGACAAGAAGCGCAGCAACTACATCTGCGCCAGTCATAGTGCTTGAATCAGCCATTTATCCTCGTGCGATCGCGTAAAACTTGCGTAACTAACCTTTAATCAAGTCTAATAGTGCTTCTTGCCACGAAATTGTCTCATCAACTTTCAGCAAGTCCTTAGTTAGTTCATTATCTGCGATATAAACATCACCAGACTTATGGTGATCATTTACACTGACTTTTGCCGAAAATTGTTTAGCAACAAACTCGGCAAGATCAATCATCGTCAAAGGAATAGAACTTCCGATCGACAACATGGGCAACTCTTGATCGGCTTGTAGTGCAGCAACAATCCAAGCCGACATATCATGCGCCGATAAATAACTTCGAACTGTCATCGGATCGCCTGTGAGGGAAACAACTCCAGAAGACTTTGCCATTGAAATAAACGATGGGACCGCATAGTGGATCTTTTCGCGAATGTGTTCACCGATAAATGAATACAGTCTTGCTATTTGAAGATCAAATTTTTTGTCACCTTGAGCCTGCCGCAATAGTCGCTCGGCTTCTAGTCGCCCTTCAACAAAATTTGCCTTGGGCCATTCTCCGTTTCGTGTACTGT
The DNA here is from genome assembly GCA_009703975.1 of Actinomycetota bacterium. Taxonomy (GTDB): domain Bacteria; phylum Actinomycetota; class Acidimicrobiia; order Acidimicrobiales; family Ilumatobacteraceae; genus BACL27. Next base: position 4,514 of record WLFB01000049.1, read on the forward strand.
TTGCCTGACGACCAACTCGCACATCAGAAATTATCGGAAAATGTCCAAAACACGCTCCAGAGCTTGCATGTACTACAACGGGCGGCTGCAAAAGTGTTTCACACCATTCAATGAGTCGTCGCGTGAATAAAACGAAATCGTCGGACGCTTTTTGGCTATACGCCTTTTCTGATCCGTCTGCTACGAGTTGCAATATGTGAGTTACAGAGCGATCAAAACTCCATTTATCTAAAAGATCGGCCCGAATATGTCTTACTTTAAGATTGGCGACAACCTGATCGCCCAAATCCAACATCTCGCTCCGGGATGCGAGCGAAATCAGTTCAGGTCTTTGATCAAGTGGCATCGCAGATATGAAATCAACGACACTACGACCGACAAAACCAGATGCGCCAGTAATCAGTAAATGTCTAATATTCCCGATTCGACAAGATTAGTAGAAGGCACCAATAAATTAATATTTATTATTAATCACTTCAGCAATAATGAAATTTGGTCGGTTCTTAACTTCAGAGTGAATCATTGCCACATATTCGGCCAGTATGCCAATCATAAAAGAGAGTAAGCCAAAGAAGAACAGAACAATAGTGACGATTGTCGCAAAACCAGCGAAAGGCGTACCAATAATAAATTTCAGAATCGCAAAGATAACCATCGTCGTAAGGGCGATTCCTGAGCAGCCGATTCCGAACCAAGTAATGAATCGCAGCGGAACATCCGAAAACGAAAGTATTCCGTGTTTCGCGAGCCGCAGTACTGTTGTTAACTTCGCTTTAGAATCTCCGCCGAATCGGGCCGGCCGTGGCCGGCTAATGCCAAAAGATTTAAAGCCAACCCATGCAAATAGCCCACGAACAAAACGGTTGCTCTCACGCATCGATCGCACAGATTCATAAACTTTTCGATCAACCAATCGATAGTCACTAACCCCTTTTGGTATTAGCCCATCAGTCAGTCGATCGGCGACAAAGTAGAACATTCGAGAGTTAAATCGCCTCAGAAGGCCACTTGTTTCTCGTTTCTCGACAACCATGTAAATGTTTTCATAACCTTCCTCCCATTTCTTTGCGAAGTCGATTATCAATTCAGGAGGGTCTTGCAAGTCGGCGGTCATAATCACACATGCGTCGCCCGTCGCTAGTTCAAGCCCTGCGGTTATACCCCCGTCCATTCCAAAATTTCGGGACAAACGAATCGGTTTGAATCGTCTATCGGCTACTGCGATCTTTTGAAGTAACGACCAAGTTTTGTCTTTAGATCCATTTTCAACAATCAACACTTCAAACTTATACTTTTTAAGTTTGTCCATTACCTTGGTTAATTGTCGTGCTAGTTCGTTAACACAATCTTCTTCGTTATAAGCCGGAATAACAATTGAAATTAGCTTTTTACTCGCGGTCATACGCCAGCCATGAACTCATCAATTGTTGAGATCATGTAGTCAATCATTTCATCAGTAAGTCCCGGGTAGACACCAATCCAAAAAGTATTTGTTGTGATGATGTCAGAGTTAGTTAGATCACCAACTACTCGATGTGGAATATTCTGGTACGCAGGCTGCTTGAGTAAATTACCTGCGAAAAGTTGACGAGTACCGATTCGACGTGACTCAATATGTTGAACCAAGTCATACCGCTTAACTGGCGCGTCAGGTCGAATCGTTAATAGAAAACCAAACCAACTTGGTTCTGACTTTGGAGTTGTCTGCGGAAGAATAAAAAACTCTTCGTACTTTTTGAGACCTTGATACAAGCGATTGAAGTTTTTGCGACGTGCAGCGATGAACTCTGGAAGTTTTTTAAGTTGTGCAACGCCGATAGCTGCCTGCATATCGGTAAGTTTCAGGTTGTAACCGATTTGAGAATAAATATGTTTATGGTCATAACCGTATGGAAGCCCACCGAGTTGCCAATCGAATCTTCGCCCACATGTGTCGTCGTGACCAGTTGGACACCAACAGTCCCGACCCCAGTCGCGTAGCGACTCAACGATTTTGCGCATGCTCGCAGTTTTTGCTTGAACACACCCGCCTTCACCCATAGTCACATGATGAGCTGGATAAAAACTTGCAGTTGATAAATCACCAAACGAACCAACTGGCTTGCCGTCATACGTTGCACCAACCGCATCACACGAATCTTCAATAACGAAGAGGTTATTTTCTCTAGCGATCGTCATCACTGCGTCTAAGTTAAACGGATTACCGAGCGTATGTGCCATGACTATCGCCCGTGTCTTTGGCGAAATCGCAGCCTGCATTTTTTCAGCAGTCGCATCGTATGTGCCTAATTCGCAGTCAATGAAAACCGGTATCAATCTGTTTTGAACTATCGGGTTTACCGTTGTCGGGAAACCCGCAGCCATTGTGATCACTTCGTCGCCATCAACTAACGCGCGCTTGCCTAAGCGATCAGACTTCAGCGCCGATACTGCCAGTAAGTTCGCCGATGAACCTGAATTGCAAAGCATTGCGTGTTTAACACCCATCACTTTTGCAAATTCTTCTTCAAACTCGTGCGCAAATCTGCCGGACGTCAACCAAAAATCAAGTGACGAGTCAACGAGATTCGTAAGTTCTGATTCGTCGAAAACTTTGCCCGATACTGGTATCTGAGAAATGCCGCCCAAAAACGGCTTCTTTGGAAACGCCACATCGTAATACTGCGCAGTTAAATCGAGAATTTGCTGGCGCAGTGCGTCTTTCTTCAAGTTACTTTTCTCTTCAGCCATGATCTACAAATCTAACGGATCAGCGTGTCGGCTTCGTGACCAGATTGCACAAGACGAAGGTTGCCGGCAGCGTCGCGCTCAAGCACAGTGATACTGCAATTGTCGAGACTACGAATCACCAGACGATCATCGTTGGTTAGTGACCCAATCACAGCGTTAATCGCAATGAAGTGAGAAAAAACAACCGTATCGCGCTCAATTGCACTAACGAATTCAATTATTTGATTTTTGAAATCAACATAATTCTGGTCAAGGTCAGACCACTTGCCCTGCATTATTTTGCGCAACCAATCAACACGGTCGCTCATCTCGATACCTAGGGGTGAAGGTATCTCGGCAACTTCAGAACAAACTCTCACATCTGCACCAACTAATTTCG
>WLFB01000005.1 GCA_009703975.1 Actinomycetota bacterium
TCGTTGCTGATTGTGTACGGAAGTACAAAATATCCATCAGCGAGACCTTGCATCAATGCGCTAGCACCAAGACGGTTCGCGCCGTGGTCAGAGAAATTCGCTTCACCGGCTGCATACAAACCAGGAATCGTCGTTGCTAGTTCGTAATCAACCCACAGTCCGCCCATCGTGTAGTGAGTTGCTGGATAAATTCGCATTGGAGTTGAGTATGGATCTTCGCCGGCGATGCGCTCGTACATCTGAAACAAATTTCCGTATCGCTCTTGGACAACATCAAGACCGAGGCGTTCAATCGCTGCTGAGAAATCTAGATTCACGCCGTTCTTAAGTGGCCCAACACCGTGGCCTTTGTCTACGAGACGCTTTGCCGCGCGCGATGAAATATCGCGTGGTGCCAGGTTGCCATAACTCGGATACAAACGCTCAAGGTAATAGTCGCGCTCGCTCTCAGGTATCTGGTCTGCAGGTCGCGCATCGTCGGCATTTTTCGGAACCCAAATTCGTCCGTCATTACGCAACGATTCGCTCATCAATGTCAACTTTGATTGCGACTCATCACTTTGCGGAATACAAGTCGGGTGAATTTGTGTGTAACAAGGGTTCGCAAACATCGCACCGCGGCGATGCGCGCGCCATGAAGCGGTGACATTGCAATTCATCGCATTTGTTGAAAGATAAAACACATTGCCGTAACCACCAGTTGCCATGACTACTGCGTGCGCCGCATGCGAAGTGATTTCACCAGTCAACAGATCACGAACGACGATTCCTGAACAGCGCCCGTCAACGACGACGACATCAACCAATTCAGTTCGATTGAAAAGACGAACGCCACCTAAACCAATTTGACGCGACAACTGTTGATAAGCACCGAGCAACAACTGCTGACCGGTTTGTCCACGTGCATAAAAAGTTCGACTTACTTGTGCGCCACCGAAACTTCGGTTGTCGAGAGTGCCACCGTATTCACGTGCAAACGGAACACCCTGAGCAACCATCTGGTCAATAATGTCAACCGACACTTGTGCCAAGCGATGCACATTGCCTTCACGGCTGCGAAAGTCGCCACCCTTGATTGTGTCAACGAACAAACGGTTAATACTGTCGCCATCGCCTTGATAATTTTTCGCAGCGTTGATTCCGCCTTGAGCGGCAATTGAGTGTGCTCGACGCGCAGAGTCATGAAACGTGAACGCATCAACTTGATAGCCAAGTTCAGCCAAGGTTGCGGCAGCCGACGCGCCGGCAAGACCGGTGCCAACAACAATTACTTTGAACTTGCGCTTGTTATTCGGGTTCACAAGTTTGGCGTCAGCCTTATAGTTGTCCCACTTTTCGTGCAACGCACCATTAGGGATCTTTGCGTTCAAAAGCGTGTTCATTATTTAACCTTTACAGTTTTACGATGCCCGCGAGCACCGCAATCGGGAATGAAATATTGCCAATCACAACAACTAATGCGAACACAGTCGCAAACGACCAACGCCAAGAATTGAAACGCGGATTGTTCCATCCGAGCGACTGAAAGATGCTCCACGCACCATGTCGCAAATGTATGCCGAGCAATAAGTTCGCCAAGATATAAAACGCAGCGACTGGCCACCGATCGAGACTGCGCACGACATTTGCATATACCTCGCCCTTGACAAAAGTGTTGTCAGTTCCAACAGTGTTGACAACGCCAAAAGTTAGATCCAACAAATGCCAAATAATAAAACTCAGCACGATCATGCCGCTATAGCGCATTGTGCGACTCGCAAAGTTTGCAACTTCGTAATCTCGTCGCGATTGGTATTTAACCGGTCGCGCCTGATGATTTAAAACTGTCAATGACCATGCAGCATGCAAGTGCAATGCGAGCATCGCCAACAGACCACCGCGAAGAATCCATAACACTGCGCCTTTTGGCGCGAGCGGATAAAGCAGCTCTCTCAAAAATTCCGCGTAGTGATCTAGTTCAGCGGCACCGAGATACATCTTTAAATTGCCGATCATGTGAAACAAAACAAAACCCATCAACGCAATACCAGAAATTGCCATCGCATATTTTTTGCCAACTGCAGTTGAATAAATGTCGGCGATGAACGACCGCTTTTTGCGTACTGACAACGCCGTGCCAGTTACTGGCTGTCGCGGTGCCGATGATTTGCCCGCTTTTAATAATGTCTGCTGTGTTTTCGCCATAGTCCCGTCAGATTACGCTAGTTGTCGGCTGGTTGCTGAACGACATCCTTGGCGACACAGACGGCGTGAACCGTGTCTCATCCCCCATAACGTTTTAGGTCTCGCGCTAAATCGGCTAGCTTAATTGGCTACTAAATCGGTCAGCCAAAACGGTCAGCGAAAACGGCTAGCGAAACGCGATAAAAACGCCATAAAAATAGCCAACTATTCGTCGCTTATTGGCATTAGTAGCCTCAAATTCTTTATACTTTCCGAGACACATAACACGGGTCTCCATGGTGGCGACCCGATCAGAAAACGGAGAAATTACACGTGAGCGCACTTTTTGCAACCGAAGGCGGATGGCAACAATTCACACTTAAAGGTGGCGAATGGTTAATCCTTGGACTCTCAGGGGCATCTGCCGTCTTGGCACTTTTGGTCGGCTGGTACTTGATGATCAAAGTCCTTCAAGAAGATGAAGGCACCGACAAGATGAAAGAAATCGCCGTGGCGATTCAAGTTGGCGCGTGGGCATATTTGAAACGCCAGTTTCGCACGATCGGCATGATTCTTGTGCCAGTTGGTGCAGTCGTGTTTTTAACTTCAGTTGCAATTGACAAGCCGGGTGACGGTGGTTCAGCACTGACATTTGTGCAATCTGGTCTTTACCGCACAATTGCGTTCGTACTTGGTTGCGTTGCTTCAGGATTAACCGGTTACATCGGCATGACACTCGCTACACGTGGCAACGTTCGAACTGCTGCTGCTGCAAAACGTGGCTCGATGAAGCAAGCGCTACAAGTCGCATTTCGCACTGGTGGCGTCGCCGGAATGTTCACAGTTGGTCTTGGTTTGCTCGGCGCAACAATAATTATCGCGCTGTTTCAAAACACAAGTTCGGCAATGCTTGTCGGTTTCGGTTTTGGCGGTTCATTGCTCGCATTGTTCTTACGAGTCGGTGGCGGAATTTTCACAAAGGCAGCCGATGTCGGCGCCGACTTAGTTGGCAAGGTTGAAGCAGGAATCCCAGAAGACGACCCACGTAACCCAGCAACAATTGCCGACAATGTTGGTGACAACGTTGGTGACTGTGCAGGTATGGCTGCTGACTTGTTTGAGAGTTACGAAGTAACACTTGTTGCCTCGATCATTCTTGGTGTTGCGGCGTTTAACTCAATTGGTTTGAACCCTGCACTCGGTTTGGTCTTCCCACTTGCGGCTCGCGCAATTGGTGTGATTGCATCAATCGCTGGCGTGTTTTCGGTTCGTGCACGCGACGGCGAGACGAATGCATTGAAGCCAATCAACCGCGGCTTTCTAACTGCTGGCATCATCACCGTTATCGGTACATATTTGCTAGCAACGTTTTATGTAGGTAACGACAAACTCGAGAAGACTGGTTTTGCAAACACTGGTTGGCGAGTTTTCGGTGCTGTACTTGTTGGTTTGATCCTTGCTCAAGTTTTGAGTCGTCTCACTGAATACTTCACTGGCACCGAATATGGCCCAGTGAAAGAAATCGCTGAAAGCACCGAGACTGGTCCAGCAACGGTTGTTCTTTCAGGGACGGCATCTGGTCTTGAGTCATCTGTATACGCAATTTTGTGCATCGCGATTGCGCTTGGCACAACAATCTGGATGGGTGGCGGAAACATTCAGTTCTCGCTTTACCTCGTTGCATTGTGCGGCATGGGAATGCTCGCAACAACCGGAGTCATAGTCTCTGAAGACACCTTCGGCCCCGTATCAGATAACGCTGCAGGCATTGCTGAAATGGCTGGCGAGCTGCACGGCGAGACTGGCAAAATTCTTGTCAGCCTCGATGCTGTTGGCAACACAACAAAAGCAGTAACCAAGGGCTTTGCAATTGGCTCGGCAGTGATCGCAGCAGTTGCGTTGTTCGCTTCATACATCGAAACAATTGCCAGCGAACTCGGCCTCAAAGATGCCAACGGCGTCGCGCTCGAAGGCAAAGCGATCTTCACTGCGGTTGAAACCCAAATCAACGTGTCAGACGTAAAAACATTTATTGGTCTTCTAATTGGTGGATCAATTGCGTTTATGTTCTCAGCACTCGCGATTCGCGCAGTTGGTCGAACAGCAGGCGTGGTTGTGCAAGAAGTTCGCAGTCAATTCAAAGACGGCAAAATTATGGCCGGTACAAAGCAACCTGACTACGGCCCAGTTATTGACATCTGCACGGCAGCATCGTTGCGCGAATTAACAACGCCAGCATTGCTCGCAGTTCTAACACCAGTAATCGTCGGCTTCGGTATCGGCTATGCAGCGCTCGGTGCGTTCTTGGCTGGTGTGATCTTGACCGGTCAATTGATGGCTAACTACCTCAGCAACGCCGGTGGCGCATGGGATAACGCTAAGAAGTACATCGAAGACGGACACCACGGCGGCAAAGGTTCAGATGCCCACAAAGCAGCCGTAATTGGTGACACCGTTGGTGACCCATTCAAAGACACTGCTGGTCCGGCGCTTAATCCGCTGATCAAAGTAATGAACTTGGTTGCGTTGTTGACATTGCCAGCAATTATCAAATACCAAGACAACGACGCGATGCGCTTGAGCATTGCCGGCGTTTCGCTTGTGATTTTGATTATCGCGATCATGTTCTCACGTCGTAAGTCAGTCAGTTTGGTTGCTGCTTAAATAGCGGCAACTTTTTGACAGGCGAATAATGTCAGCCCGCGTTGATTACCTCAGCAATGAGTGGATCAACGCGGTTGCTGAAGGCATCAAACTAAACAACGAAATCGCCGCTGTTGCACGTGACAACTCTGTGTCGGTGACGCAAATTGTTACCGGTACTCCGCACGGAGATGTGACTTATCATCTCGAATCACGAGACGGAGTAATTCGCTTTGGCGCTGGCCCAGCAACCGTTTCAGATATTGCGTTCACCCAAGACTGGCAAACAGCGGTTGGCGTGGCCACTGGCAAAATTAATGCGCAAGAAGCTTTCATCAGCGGCAAGATTCGTTTCAAAGGCGACCACGAGCGAGTGATTGCAACTCAACCGTTGTTTCTCGCACTTGACGTCGTGTTCTCGGCAGTTAACGTCAACACAAACTTCTAACTCACGAGAAAATTTGGGCGCTTCGCGCCGAAATTGAAGCGCTTCGCGCCGCGTTAATTGCGGTTTAGATTAAGCCGAGGCTGCGCACGGCGTCGCGCTCGTCAATCAACTCAGCGACTGAAGCGTCAATCATTTTGCGACTGAAATCATTGATCGGCAAACCCTGCACAATGCTGTATTCGCCATTGACGCATGTACACGGAAACGACGAAATCAAGCCCGCTGGCACGCCGTAACTGCCATCGGAAGGCACGCTCATGCTCACCCAATCACCTGCTGGTGTGCCCTGAACCCAGTTTCGAACATGATCCATTGCCGCAGTGCCAGCTGAAGCAGCCGATGACAAACCACGCGCCTTAATAATCGCTGCACCGCGCTTGGCAACAGTTGGAATAAAAGTTTCGCGTAGCCACGCATCATCATTAACCAGAGTTGCAGCATTCTTGCCATCAACTTCACAGTTGTAAAGATCTGGATACTGCGATGCCGAGTGATTGCCCCAGATCGTCATTTTTTTAATCGAAGTAACTGGCTTGCCAAGTCGTTGCGCAAGTTGGGCTACCGCACGATTGTGATCGAGACGTGTCATCGCTGTGAACTGTTTTGGATCAATATCTGCAGCGTTGCTCATCGCGATCAAAGAATTAGTATTCGCCGGGTTACCGACAACCAATACCTTGACATTTTTTTTAGCATTTTTAGAAATTGCAAGACCTTGTGGTTTGAAGATGCCACCGTTAGCTGTCAACAAATCTGCGCGCTCCATGCCGTCTTTACGTGGCATTGCGCCAATCAACAACGCAATATCCGTGTCGCCGAAAGCAATGTTGGCATCATCAGTTGTGATCACATCAACCAACGGCGCGTAAGCGCAATCGTCAAGTTCCATTTTTACGCCGTTGAGCGCACCAAGCGCTGGCGTCACTTCAAGAAGTTGCAAAATTACCGGTGTATCTGGCCCAAGCATCTGCCCAGAAGCGATGCGAAATAAAATTCCGTATCCGATTTGTCCGGCGGCGCCTGTAACTGTGATTCGAACTGGTGTAGTCATAGCGCCCAAGCCTACGGTAAAAGTTAAGGTCGTCCAATTGCTTGCATCATTAAATCTGCATAGACCTTTTGACCTTCGATGCGAATGTGCGTTTGATCGCTATAGAGATATTCGGGGTGGGCGTTTGCCACCGCGTTCCAGTCGAACACCTTGACGTTTTCGTATCTAGATGGCATCTCGCTCAGTAACAGGTTGTTTTTGTTTTGTCGCGCCTCATCTGGTACATGTACATTGACAAATAAAACCAACGGAACATCTTTAAGCGGCACCATTATTTCGTCAAGTGTTTGTGCATCAACCGTATTGTTTGTGCCGAGGTGAATGATCACTACAGACCCAAGACGTTTGATCGACTTCATGTAGTTGGCTATCTCAAGTGCCTGACGAAACGGGCGACTCTTCAATGCATCGACCGTGACGCCACGCTCGGTCAACACATTCGCGGCACCAAGCATCACCGAGTCGCCTATTGCTAATACATCAATTACTTGGCCGTCAAGAGACCCTGGGGCTACTGGTACTTGCCCGACAATCGTCGTGCCTGAGACCACAACGGGCGCCTGAGATATGCCTGGATCAAGTAAATCAACAACGTTTTGTTGATTATCAGTGAGGTTCTGTGTGATTTCATCGACCTGTACTTCTGCGGTGACCAAACTGACCACACCAAAAACGGGTAGCAACGAAAAAACTGCGACTAACAAAATTTGTCGCTGGCGCATAACAACATCTGATCCGTAACTTGGTGGTCTAAATTTCTTCCACCATTGCGAAATTGCACCGTTTCTTACAGGTGTTTCAATCAAGCGAAAGCTAAGTTCAGTAAACGCAAGAGCAATTAACACCAGCACAACAAACTCGTATGGCGTTAAACCTTTGCCGGCAAACCGACGATAAAACTGAAACACGGGCCAATGGAACAAATAAAACCCATAAGAGCGTCGACCTAGCCACACGAATATGGGGTTGCCCAGGCTGCGCGAAATAATAAACGACGACGGATGAACTGCTGCAGCGATCAACGCAATGCTGGCGAGATCGACGATGAAGAAACCGCCACGAAACAAAAAGTCATAACCAACCGTGCCAGCGTCAGTGCCCTCAATAACCGTATGAAATTTGAACATCGCCAAAACAATTACTCCGAGGCCGACAAGACCGACTAGATCAAACAAACTTCCATCGCTACCGGCTTGCGATCGCTTCAACAGCCAAGGTCGCCACCAAATTGCGAGTGCGGCACCGAGCAACAACCCACCTGAACGCGTGAGCGTGCCGAGAAATAGAAAATCAATTCTTGAAACAGAGTGACCAAAAAGTGACATGAATTGTTGCGGAGTTTGGTCAATTGTCGAAATCGTGCCTGAGCGGTATGTCAACGCCACATAAATTGCCACGCCAACCGACATGCCGAAAAACAAAACACCAACGCCCGGTAATTTTCGCTTGCCAAGTTTGGCGACTAACAACATCACAAGTGGCCAAACAAGATAAAACTGTTCTTCAACTGCGAGCGACCACAAATGACGCAACGGTACGAACTCGAATGATGTGAAGTAACTTGTACCGTTCCAAACTTGAAACCAGTTGAAACCATATAAAAGTGCCGCGACTACATCACCACGAAGCGTGCCGAGCATTTCACGCTGAAACAATGATGCGAATACCACGACACCAACTACCATCACCCAAAGCGCGGGTAGCAAGCGCCTGAAACGACGCATCCAAAACTGCCCCAAACTAATTGAACCGCTTTGCTCAGATTCAGCAAGTAACAAAAGCGTGATCAAATATCCGCTGATCACAAAGAAAACTTCGACACCAAGAAAGCCACCGGGCAACCAAAGTTTGTTCGCGTGATAGACGATTACAGCCAGCACCGAAAGCGCGCGAATGCCATCTAAAGATGGAATGTATGAAAGGAGTTGAGGTCGTTTGTCCATTATCCGTCTATATCTTCTAGTGATAGTCGCTACTCGGCGACCACAAATTCTAGACGGTCACCCGACAGCAAATCTGAAATCTAGAACCCTGCAACAATTTGCGACATTAGATCACAAGCCTCAGTTGGATTCAACCCGATCATCACACCGGCGCTTCTGAGCGCATCCATCTTGCCTTGCGCGGTGCCTTTGCCACCTGAGACAATCGCCCCAGCATGACCCATTTTTTTACCAGCAGGTGCTGTGACACCTGCGATATATGCACTCATCGGTTTCGTCACATGATTCGTGATGAACTCCGCCGCTTCTTCTTCGGCAGTGCCACCGATTTCACCGATCATGATGATCGCATGCGTTTCAGGGTCAGCTTGAAACTCGGCCAGACAGTCAACGAAAGAAGTGCCAGGCACCGGGTCTCCGCCGATGCCAACGCAAGTTGATACACCAATGTTTAATTGCTTGAGTTCATACAGCGCTTGATAAGTAAGTGTGCCCGATCGCGACACGATGCCGACGTTTGGCCCGTTCTTGGTTGGCAATGCTGCGATCTCACCCGCGGTGATACCGATGTTGCATTTGCCGGGGCTAATAATGCCAGGGCAGTTCGGCCCGAGCAACCGAGTCTTTGGAAAATCGCGTTGTAGGTTTGCAAACACTCGCGCTTCGTCTTGCGCCGGCACACCTTCGGTTATACAAACAATAAAACTGATTCCGGCACGAGCAGCCTCAAGAATCGCAGCGGGCGCTGCCTTCGGTGGCACGGCAATAAACGAAGCAGTTGCACCGGTTGCAATAACTGCAGCTTCAACGCTGTCGTATACGGGGATACCTTCAACGTCTTGACCGGCCTTACCGGGTGTTACACCAGCAACAACTTGAGTGCCATAGTCGCGATTACGCAACCCATGAAAGCGCCCTTGGCCACCAGTTAATCCCTGTACAAGAACTTTTGTATTTTCGTTTACAAATATTGCCATGTTGTTAATTCTTTCCTGCGAGATCAACTGCAACTCGAGCAGCCTCAAGCATTGTTGAACGCGAAATTAACTGTGACTCGTCTATGCCAGCATTTGCAATGATTGCACGACCTTCGATGGCATTAGTGCCGTCAAGTCGAATCACGATTGGTGCGCGCAGTTTGACACGGTTCATCGCTTCGACAATGCCTTTAGCAACTTCATCACCTCGTGTGATTCCACCAAAGATATTGATAAAAATACTTTTCACTTTCGTGTCTGAGTTGATCACTTCGAGCGCCGCAGTCATAAGTTCGGCGTTCGCGCCACCACCGATATCTAAAAAGTTGGCGGCCTTACCGCCGACTTGGTTGACAACATCAAGTGTGCTCATTGCCAAACCGGCGCCATTGGCGATGATGCCAACTGTGCCGTCAAGTCCAATGTATTGCAGATTTTTTTCGCGGGCGAGTTTTTCGCGCTCGTCAAGCTCTTCAGTCGCGCGGTATTCATCCCACTCTGGGTGTCGAAATGCTGCGTTATCGTCAAGCGTCACTTTGGCATCAAGTGCATGCACTTCGCCGTTTGGTTTTAAAATCAGTGGATTAATCTCAGCCAAATCGCAATCACCTTTAGTGAAGCACTCATAAAGTTTGACAAGCATTGCTGCAACTCCGTCGATTGCTTTTTGCGAAATTCGCGCATCAACAACAGCGCGTCGCGCAGTTTCAAGACTCAATCCTTCAATTGGGTTGACATATAACTTGATGATCGCAGTTGGGTCGGTGACCGCGACTTGCTCGATCTCGACCCCACCTTGTGCCGAGAGCATCAAAAGGTGTCGCTTGGCTGAGCGGTCGAGTGTGAACGATGCGTAATATTCTTCGGCAATATCTGATGCGTGTTCAACCCAAACACGTTTTACAACATGACCTTTGATGTCCATACCCAAAATATTTGTCGCATGCGTGCGAACCTCTTCAGCGTTGTTCGCGAGTTTGATTCCACCGGCTTTGCCGCGGCCACCGACTTGCACTTGCGCTTTAATCACAACTGGGTACTTCGCCAATTCGGCCTGTTTCACTGCCTCGTCAACAGTTAATGCAACACCGCCGGCAGAAACAGCAATGTCATAGCGCGCGAAATATTGTTTGCCTTGATACTCAAATAAATCCACTTAACTTCCTTTTTATGTTTTGCTCGTGTAATGAAACTTTATTTTTCGCGCGCGTCAAGCGCTAACTCTAGCCATTTTGCGATTTCGTTTAAAGATGAGCCTGGTCCAAAAATTTCACCGACGCCTTGTTGTTTGAGCGTGACGATGTCTTCAAGTGGAATAACCCCGCCACCGAAAATTAAAACCTCGCCGAGTTTTCGAGTGCGCAATTCTTCCATCACGCGCGGAAACAAAGTCAAATGTGCCCCTGAAAGTAATGAGAGACCGATTGCATCAGCATCTTCTTGCAGCACTGTTTCGGCAATCTGCTCGGGGGTTTGGTGCAAACCCGTATAAATGACCTCAAATCCGTGATCACGCAGGGCGCGGGTGATCGTTTTGGCTCCCCGATCATGACCATCTAGGCCAGGTTTTGCAACTACGACTCGATAATTTCGCTTCACGACTTATTAACCTTACGACATGCGCCGAGTCGAATTCACATCGCCAATTTCACGAGCGATCATGCCAATTGTTGGCGGTATCGCAGGTTTCATATTGCTTTTTGGGGTGACGTGGATCTTGGCGAGCACGTCGACTAAAAATCGCCAGAGTCAACCCCAGACGGTTCCGCAGACTTTTGAAATTGGGGAAGTAAAAGACGTTGCCAAAAGCATCGATCAAGATGGCCCAATTTTGTACCCAGACTTGCGCGACGCAACTGGCAAGCGTTCGATCGTGATTGACCACACAGGCACCAACCCAGCAAAGGGCTGGCAGGTTTACTATGCCTACCCTGCAGACCGAACTGAGACCTGCTTAGTTGGGCATCTTAAAAAGTCCCGCGACTTTAAAGACTGCGAAGGTCGAACGATTGCAGTTGAACAACTAAAACTTCCACTTGATGTGCGACCAATTGTCGAAAATCTTAAAACGCTTTTAATTGATTTGCGCGCTGGCTAGAAAGTTAGCTGGCTAGAAAGTTAACTGGCTGGTTAACTAGCTAGCTAGTTTATTTTTTTAAGCGGCGCCCAAGCCAGCGCTAAATGTTTCGTACCGTGCTTGGCAAATTCAATTGCTGCTTCTGTGGTTTCACCAGAACCACGAATGTTGATAATCACACCTTCACCAAACGATGGGTGCTCAACATCATCGCCAACTTTTAGGCCGGCATTCGCACCGACCATATCTTGCGCTGTGCCGTTATCGCGACGATATTTCGGAATCGTCGCTCGTGTCCATTCAATTTTTTGGCCAGTGCTCTGATCCGCACTCGGACGAAAACCGCCTCGACCTTCATCGGCACCAGAGTCGATACTGCCCTCGCGTTGCAACAACTCACTAGGAATTTCATCTAGAAACCGCGACGGCGGGTTGTATTGCTTTGAGCCATACAAGTTGCGACTCCAGGCATGCGACAAAAATAATTTCTCTTTTGCGCGAGTAATGCCGACATACGCTAAACGACGCTCTTCTTCGAGTTCGTTCTGATCTGTCAACGCGCGACTATGCGGAAATATTCCTTCTTCTAAACCAACAATGAATACAACAGGAAACTCAAGACCTTTCGCAGCGTGCAACGTCATCAAAGTCACATGATTGTCAGAATCAATTTGATCGGTGTCAGCAACGAGTGCAACCTGTTCTAAAAATTCATCGACTTGTGTGAACTCGCTGGCACTACCAATAAGTTCAGATAAGTTTTCGTGCCGACCTGCAGACTCAACAGTGTCTTCGGCTTCAAGTTCTTTGAAATATCCACTTACTTCGAGCGCGTGACGCAACACAGGCCCAGGCCCTTGACCAAGTCGCGATTCGAGATCATCGATTAATGCAATAAACGCAGCGATGCCTTTCGCCCCTGCCCCGCCAACGCCGGCCTCAGTCGCACGACGCAACGCCAATGCAAAAGAAATTTGTTGACTTGTGGCGAAAGCATCAATGCGGTCAACTGTTGTGTCGCCAATGCCGCGCTTAGGAACGTTTAAAACGCGCTTCAGGCTGACTTCGTCAAGCGGGTTGACCGCGCAACGAATATATGCGAGGGCATCTTTGACTTCGCGTCGGTCATAGAACCGCGTACCGCCAATAACTTTGTACGGCACACCAGACTGCATAAAACTCTCTTCAAGCACACGGCTCTGCGCATTGGTGCGATAAAACACAGCCATCTCACGCCACTGGCGCGTGTCAGACTCATTCATTTGTTTAAGCTGCGAAACAGTCCAGTTTGCCTCGTGATATTCATCGTCTGCGTAAAACCGCACGACGCGGTCGCCTTTGCCAAGTTCTGTCCAGAGTTCTTTGGGTTTACGTTCGGCATTATTGGTT
Source organism: Actinomycetota bacterium (assembly GCA_009703975.1). GTDB lineage: Bacteria > Actinomycetota > Acidimicrobiia > Acidimicrobiales > Ilumatobacteraceae > BACL27. The sequence continues at coordinate 12,692 of WLFB01000005.1, forward strand.
ATCACCGCGTTGGCGGCATCTAAAATTGTTTGCGTGCTGCGATAATTTTGTGCCAACACAACAACGGTCACTTCAGGAAACGCAGTTTCAAACTGCAAGATGTTTCTAAAATCAGCACCACGAAAGCGATAAACAGATTGATCTGTATCGCCCACGACGCAGACGTTGTGTTGCGCGCTGGCATCATCAGCAGATGCAAGCTTGAGCACGATTTCATTTTGCGCCATGTTCGTATCTTGATATTCGTCAATCAAAATATGTTCAAAGCGTTGTTGATATTGCGCCAGAACATCTTTGTGCTGACGAAACAACTGCACCGTGTTGAATAACAAATCATCAAAATCCATTGCGCCAGCTTTGATCAAGCGATTTTTGTATTCACGGTATATCTCGGCATATTTTGTATCGAATACATTTTCAGCTTGTGCGGCAGCGTCGTATGGCGACATCAATTCGTTTTTCCATAAACTTATTCGCGCCTGCACACCACGCGCCGGAAACCGCTTTGCATCAAGCCCAAGATCGCGAATTACATAGCCGATTAATCTTTTTGAATCTGATTGATCATAAATTGAGAATGTCTTCGGAAATCCAATCTGCTCAGCCTGCATTCGCAAAATTCGCACACACGCAGCATGAAAAGTGCTAACCCACATGCGTTCAGCAACTTTGCCGACAAGTGCTTCGACTCGCTCACGCATCTCACCGGCTGCTTTGTTGGTAAACGTGATCGCCAAAATTCGCATCGGGTGCGTGCCCTGGCTGATCAGATGTGCCACGCGGTGCGTCAACACGCGGGTCTTACCCGAACCTGCGCCCGCAATCACCAATAACGGCCCGCTCGGGTGCAGCACGGCGTCTTGTTGATCTGGGTTCAACGACGCGATGTCTAGAGAAATGTTGGGTTTATGCTCACTCACTACCCCTGCAGACTAGAGGCAGGGTATGCGCTTATTGCGCCGCATATTCAAGCAGAATCGTGTGTCGTGACAAGTAAAGAAAAACTTTTTATTTTGTTACCGCCCTCCGAAGGCAAAGCCCCATCAGGTTCAACTAGCACAAAATTCAAAGAGACAGATGGCAAATTTGGTAAGTCATTAGCAAAACAACGTGCCGAGATTATTACTGCTTTACGGATACAAAACGGTGGCGCGCAGAAACTACTCGGCGTGTCTGGCACACATCTGTTGAGAGCACAACAGGCGAATCTTGCGTTGCGCGGTGCAAAAACTCTGCCCGCTCGCGAGCGATACACCGGCGTCGTTTGGGATCATCTTGATCTTGCATCATTAACAAGCGCACAACAAAAATTTGCGGATGCGAACATCATTGTTGTTTCTGGGTTGCTTGGCTTAGTTTGTGCTGGCGATGCAATACCCGACTATCGACTCAAAATTGGCGCGTCACTTGCCCCAATGGGCAAACTTTCAACTTGGTGGTGTGAAGCAATTTCACTCACGCTAAACAAGTACTGTGCGGGCGCAGTAGTGATTGACTTGTTGCCTCAAGAACACTCGGCTGCATTCGTGCCAAATGAGAAACTACTCAACGAA
>WLFB01000050.1 GCA_009703975.1 Actinomycetota bacterium
AGCCTGTCCTTATATATGAGTCAGGATGCATTGGTTCAAAACCGACAAGGTTGCCGCTATCAATCGGAGATGGAGAACTTGCTGACACTTCAGACTCGGTTGTCAGCGTTCCGGAAATATTTTCGTACTGGTTGCAGGCTGGCCGAATTGATGTTGGTTTTCTTGGCGGTGCTCAACTCGACAAATTCGGAAACATCAATTCAACGGTTATTGGCTCATATGACAAACCAAAGACCCGCTTGCCAGGTGCTGGCGGGGCTCCAGAGATTTCGGCTACCGCTGGCCAAGTAATTGTGATCATGCGTCAAACAAAAAGGGCTTTTGTTGATCGGTGTGATTTTAGAACTTCTTTTGGTTTTGGTGATGGCCCGGGTCACCGTGAGCGACTGGGTCTGCGGGGCGGAGGGCCCAAAATTGTTATAACTGATCTTGGGGTTCTTGAGCCAGATCCAGAGACGTGCGAACTTGTACAAACACAAATGCATCTTGGAGTAACAGCCGAACAGTGCGTCGAAAATACAGGATGGAAACTTCGTATTGCTGAAAATGTTATTACAACAGAAGCGGTAACTGATCGTGAAGTTAACGCTCTAAGAGAATTACAGAGCGCACCATGAGCGCTACATCGTTTACCTATGTGCAAAGAAATCGCAAAATGGTTTTCGGGCCAGGTGTTCGCAACACTTTAGGTGCCGAAGTCTCAGAACTAAATGCGCAGAAAGTTTTTTTAATTATTGATGGTGGTGCGATAGCACTTCGAAAATCAATTGAAGATTTGGTTGGCAATAAATTGGTTTCAACTTGGACAGATGTCAAACAACACGTACCCGTTGAATTGGCAGAATTAGCACGTAATGCAGTTACTAATTCGAGCGCTGATTTGGTTGTCTGTGTGGGCGGCGGGTCATCAACTGGTTTGGCCAAAGCAATTGCGCTTTCGCACCGAATTCCAATCATTGCAATACCGACAACTTATGCAGGCAGTGAGCAAACAACTATTTATGGATTAACCGGAGACCGACACAAACAGACAGGAAGTGATGCAATTGTCTTGCCTCGTGTTTCTCTGTATGACGCCGAGTTGACTGTCGACTTACCGATAAGCGTTACGGGCGCATCCGCCTTTAATGCCCTTGCGCACAGTGTTGAATCGCTTTACGCAACAGGTTGCAACCCGATTACAACTGCAATCGCCCTTGAGGGCATTCGAGCAATAAATTTGTCGTTACCGGTTGTTATGTCGAGCCCAAAAAATATTGAGGCTCGTGCTCAACTGCTATATGGCGCCGCAATGTCTGGCATCTCGCTAGGCGATACGTCGGCTGGCTTTCATCACAAGATTTGTCACGTTTTGGGCGGGGCATTCGGGCTAGTTCATGCCGATGCGCACTCAGTTGTTTTGCCACATGCAATTGCTTTCAACGCACCTGTCTTGCCATTTGAAATGGCCCAGTTAGCGCATGCTTTAGATTGCCGCCAAGACGATGTCGCGGGAAGTCTCTGGGATCTTGCAAAACGCAGTGGCGTCCCATCGTCACTTGCTCAACTTGGCTTACATCGTGAAAATCTGGCAGAAGTGGCAACCCGGGCTGCAGCTGAGATTCGCACTAATCCTCGAAACTTCGACGCAGCATCAATTGAGTTGCTGTTGCAAGGAGCTTTCGATGGAGTCAGACCGCTAGCGACAAATTAGAGAATTGCATTTATTTAACGAATTAATCATAAAAATAAAACATAAACCAAAAAAGGGAGAGATAAATGAATGAAAATATAGAACAAGAAAGCGGCTTTCGAGCCCCGATTGGGAGACGTAAGTTTCTCGCGTTGAGTGGTGGCGGAATCGCAGCAGCGATTCTTGCTGCGTGCTCAAAGTCAGACAGCGCAACCACAGACACGACTGCAACTGCAGAAACGACTGCACCTGCCACAGACACTGGTATCACTGGTGGAGGTGGCGCTGACGGCACCATCAAAATTGGTTACGTTTCGCCAGCGACAGGTCCACTTGCAGCATTCGCTTCGGCAGATGCATTCATTTTCGAGGGAATTAAAACATTCCTTGCCGATGGACTTCGTGTTGGTGGCAAGTCATACAAAGTAGAAATCCTCTCCGAAGACTCTGAGTCTGATCCAACAAAGGCGGCTGCTAAGGCCGGCAAGTTGATCACCGAAGACGGAATTGACTTGATGCTTGTAGGTAATACTCCAGACACAACCAACCCGGTATCAGATCAGTGCGAAGCAAACGGCGTGCCTTGTATTTCAAGTCTCGCACCGTGGCAAGCATGGTTCATTGGTCGAGGTGGAAAACCAGGAGAGACAACGTTCAACTGGACATACCACTTCTTCTGGGGTCTTGAAGACATCATTCCACAATTCATTTCAATGTGGAGTTCGCTTGACACCAACAAGTCAGTAGGCGGATTGTTCCCGAATGATGGTGACGGAAACGTATGGGGAGATACCACAGTTGGTTTCCCTCCAGCATTGACAGGTGCAGGTTTCACATTGACCGATCCAGGTCGATACGAAAATCTCAACCAAGATTTCACCGCGCAAATTGCTGCGTTCAAGAAAGCGAAAGCTGAAATTATCACTGGCGTAGTGATTCCTCCAGATTTCCCAACTTTCTGGAAGCAAGCAAAGCAACAAGGCTTCGTGCCAAAGGCTGCATCAATCGGAAAAGCATTGCTCTTCCCAGAATCGATTCAGGCGCTTGGCAAAGATGGCATTGGTCTCTCATCTGAAGTTTGGTGGAGTCCAAATCATCCATATTCAAGCTCGCTCACTGGTGCGTCTGCAAAAGAAGTCGCAGATGCCTACACAGCCTCAAGTGGTGCACAGTGGACACAACCAATCGGTTTTGCTCACGCATTGTTTGAAGTTGCAATTGCGGCACTTGTTGCAGCGGGTAGCACCGATAAGACTGCTGTTCGCGATGCAATCAAGACATTGAAAATTGATACCATCGTTGGAACAGTTGACTTTACAAGTGGACCAATTCCAAACGTTGCTAAGACAGCGTTGTGTGGCGGTCAATGGCGCGAAGCAGATACTCCAACCGGTTATGACCTCGTGATTGTTGATAACAGCCTCAATCCTGGTGTGCCAACTGGTGGAACTATTGAGCCAATCACGGCATAGATAGCGGAGAATAAAAGAAGTGACAGAGTTACTTGAACTTGTGGGGGTCTCGAAGCAATTCGGAACCCTCACAGTTCTTGAAAATTTGAATGTAGCCATAAAATCGGGTTCAGCGTTGGGTGTCGTTGGGCCAAACGGTGCTGGCAAAACCACGATGCTAAATATTCTCTCTGGAGACCTAGCACCATCTAATGGCAGTGTGTTGTTCGAAGGCGCAGATGTCACCAGCGTGCCTAGTCATCAGCGAAGCCGTAAAGGTATTGGTCGTACGTCGCAAATTCCGAGACCATTCGAAGGTCTAACTGTTTATGAAAATATTCTTGTCGGCGCAACCTTTGGACGCGGAAAATCGCGAAAATCAAAGACCATAAACCAAGCATGTGGTTTCGCTCTTGAAACAACGGGGATGACTTCAAAAGCAAATGTCGTTGCTGGCCGACTCACGTTGCTTGAACGAAAAAGACTTGAGTTGGCTCGAGCACTCGCAATTGAGCCTTCGGTTTTATTGCTTGATGAAATTGCAGGCGGACTTACAGAAATGGAAGTTCACGATTTAGTTGCAACAATTAAATTAATTCGCGCAACTGGCATCACCTTAATTTGGATTGAGCACATTGTGCACGCACTTCTTGAAGTCGTAGATCAACTTTTGGCAATTGACTATGGGCGAATGTTGATGTGTGGCGAGCCAAAATCTGTAATGGCTTCACCTGAAGTGCAGAGTATCTATTTGGGTAATGAGTAGTTTTTAGATGTCGCTTCTTGAAGTACGAAATTTATCTGCGGGCTATGGGCAGTTTCAAGCGTTGTTTGATATTTCGTTGAATCTAAACGAAGGTGCAGCGATCGCAGTTATCGGCGCCAATGGTGCGGGAAAGTCAACGCTATTGAAATCTATAGCCGGCGTTGTTGATGTGATCTTCGGCGAAATAATTTTTGACGGCGAATCAATTGTGAATTTGCAGCCCCACGAGCGATTGAATAGGGGAATTGCATTAGTCCCTGAGGGTCGACGAATTTTTCGAAGCCTTACAGTTGACGAAAATCTTTCAATCGGTGCATATTCTCGACGGCAGGGAGTATGGAATCGTGAGCTTGTTTACGAGGTGTTTCCGATGTTGGCAAAACTTACTGATCGACGTGCCGACAAACTCTCCGGGGGTGAGCAACAAGCTTTGGCAATTGGTCGTGCGCTAATGAGCAATCCACGGCTGCTTTTGCTTGACGAAGTTTCTCTCGGCCTTGCCCCGATAATTGTAAAAAAACTCTACGAAATTCTTCCAAGAATTCGTGCAACTGGATGCTCTCTAATTTATGTTGAGCAAGACACTAATCAAGCTCTATCAGCGAGCGAATATGCATACTGTTTGCTCGAGGGTCAAGTTTCGCTAGAAGGCAAACCTTCTGATCTTTCACGCGAGCAAATTGCGTCCGCGTATTTCGGGATTGGTGTCAATAAGTGAATTGGTTAAATGCGATAATTCAAGGAGTTTTAGTTGGCGGACTTTATGCAATGTATGCGACCGGGCTTTCGGTTTCATTTGGTGTAATGCGACTAGTCAACTTGGCACATGGAGATCTTGCCGTCGGGTCAGCATTTATTGCATCTACTTTTTGTCTAGCCACTGGGCTCAGTCCATTTTTGGCGATTTTTGTAGTCCTGCCGTTGTCTGCACTTGTCGGTATTGGATTACAAGTTGCGGTTTTCAATCGTGTCGTTGGCGTTGATCCGTCGTATCAAATAGTTGCAACTTTCGGATTGTCAATTGCAATACAGAATGTTCTCTTGCAGCAATATGCGGCGAATCCAAGAGCCTTGAACATTGGTGACTTCGGTAATCGGTCTCTCAAATTGGTTGGTGACGATGTTGTGATTGGGCTGTTTCCGCTAAGTCGATTTGTAGTTGCAGTTTTGGTATTAGTTTTACTCTCACTTTTTATTGGTAGAACCAGAATCGGCAGAGCGTTCCGGGCGACATCAGATGACCCGGATATCGCCCGACTGATGGGGGTCAACATTCGCTTTATTTATGCGGTCGCATTTGCAATCGCCGTTACGACAGTGGCACTCGCTGGCATTTTCAACGGCATGCAGACGCAGTTTTCTGCAGCCGATGGCCCAGCACTCCTTATATACGCATTTGAATCAGTCATCATCGGAGGTCTCGGATCGCTCTGGGGAACCCTCTGTGGTGGAATAATTCTCGGAATTGCACAGACAATTGGCGCCGAGATTGACCCAGGTTGGAAGCAACTAATCGGTCATCTCGTTTTCTTGATCGTGTTGCTAGTACGGCCAATGGGAATTTTCGGAAAAGACGAACTTCGATGAGCAGCATTCAAGAATTCAGCGTTAGTCGCACGACTGTTACAAGTCGCATCTGTCAATCAGTACTTTTAATCTGTGTTTTTTGGATGCTGTTTATTGCATCAGGTGACAACAAAGCATCGCAAGGGAAAATAATTGATCTCTGTGTTTTTATCGTGCTGGCATCTATGTGGAACCTGTTGACAGGTTTCAGTGGATTAATTTCAATTGGACAGCAGGCCTTTGTCGGACTTGGTGCATATTCACTCATTGTTCTGGCAAATGGAGTTGGAATTAATATTTATCTAGCTGTTATTCCATCGGCGATCATTGTTGCAATAATTTCGATTCCGCTTGGTTTAGTTGCGTTTAGATTGCGTGGTGGATATTTCGCCATCGGTACTTGGGTAATTGCTGAAGTTGTCAGGCTGATTGTAAAAAATAATCAAAGCTCTGTAATTGGGGCGGGTACAGGTACCAGCCTTGAAGTACCAGAGTCACTTAAGAGCGGTCGATATCAGGTGACAACTTTTATTGCTATATCAGTTGTGGTTGTATCAGTGGTTTTTGTTTATCTATTTTTGCGAAGCCGCTTTGGTTTGGCACTTCAGTCAGTTCGAGATAACGAAACTGGGGCTAGGTCGCTTGGTGTTGACTCTTATCGTGTCCGATTTGTCGTTTATATAGTTGCATCATTTTTCACATCATTAGCCGCAGCCACGTATTACATCAAGGGGCTGAGTGTGCAGCCAGATGCTGCGTTCAATATTGGTTCTTGGACAGCCCCAATAATTGTGATGGTAGTGATAGGCGGCATCGGCACGATTGAAGGACCGATCATCGGCGCAGTTCTTTATTATTTGGTTCGTGACTTTGTGAGCAAGAACGAATTTTTCTCAGACCCAACTTTCTTGATTCTGACTGGCGTCGTTGCGTTAATTTTTGCTCTTTTCGTTAAAGGTGGAATCTGGGGTTTACTGCTTAAAAAGTTTCCAAAACTCACTGTCTTCCCCGTTAAACGTCGTTTACATATTGAAAATTTTCAATTTGATCAGAGAGGTAATTAAGTCATGGCTAATTCTGCAATACAAGACGTTTTTATAGTCGATGCTGTTCGAACACCAATTGGCAAATTGGGCGGTGCACTATCTGGGGTTCGCGCCGATGATCTTGCGGCACACGCTGTCAAATCAATAGTTTCGCGAAATCAAAATCTGGATCCTGTCGACATTGACGAGGTTTATTTTGGTGATGCAAATGGTGCAGGCGAAGATAATCGAAACGTTGCTCGAATGGCAGTTCTGCTGTCTGGCCTTCCAACAACAGTGCCAGGTGCGACTGTAAATCGTTTATGTGGTTCAGGTTTAGAGTCAGTTTTTAGTGCTTCACGTGCAATCGCCGTAGGCGAAGTTGATGTTGTTATCGCAGGTGGAGTTGAATCAATGACTCGAGCTCCTTGGGTGATGCTTAAACCGTCAAAAGCGTTTCCGACTTCGCACGAGCAAATGTGGAACTCAGCACTTGGGTGGCGAATGATTAATCCAAATATGCCTGAGGCATGGACGGTTGCACTTGGCGAAGGCGCCGAATTGCTTGCTGATAAATATTCGATAACCAGAGATGAACAAGACCAATTCGCCGCGACATCTCATGCAAAAGCTTCTGCCGCGTGGGCTTCAGGGTTTTTTGCTAATGAAGTCGTCGCATATCCCAACGTCGACCTTGCTCGTGATGAATGCATCCGCGCTGATAGCACAGTAGAAAAGCTTTCGAGCTTAAAGCCAGTATTTCGTAAAGGCGGCACTGTTACCGCCGGTAATTCTTCGCCAATGAATGATGGCTCAGCAGCAACATTGCTGATGTCGAGTGCGGCATTAAATCGAACCGGTGCGAAACCGCTTGCTCGAATCGTTTCACGAGCAACCGCCGGAGTTGAGCCGCAACTTTATGGCGTCGGCCCAGTTGAAGCTGCACAAAAAGCGTTGGCACTTGCTGGGCTCGCATGGGATGACATCGACAGTGTTGAACTAAACGAAGCCTTTGCGGCACAAAGTTTGGCGTGTTTACGCGCATGGCCTGAACTTGATAAAAATAAAGTTAACCCTCAAGGTGGTGCAATAGCGATCGGTCATCCACTTGGTTGCTCAGGTGTTCG
>WLFB01000051.1 GCA_009703975.1 Actinomycetota bacterium
ATCATGAACTGGTCGTCGCTGTCTTGATTTTATCTTTGCCATTTATTCTTATTTTGGCACAACCTGATCTAGGTTCGGCAACTGTTCTTGTTGCAGGGGTTGTCGGCATTCTTTTGCTCTCAGGTGCCAAGCGATTGTGGGTCTTGATGTTTACGCTCTTGGCTGGGGTTTCGGCCATTGCCTTCGCGGTTTCCGGAATCGTCGACAAATATCAATTGAGAAGGTTTGATGCTTGGCTTAATCAAGACTCAAACGAACCTTCATTGCAGAGAATTGTGTTGCAGGTGCGCTTTGCTAAGCGTGCAGTTGCCAGTGGAGGTTTTTTCGGTAAGGGCTTCTTGCAAGGGCCTCTCACTAATGGCGCATTTATCCCCGTTCAATTTCAAGATTTCCCATTTTCTGCAATTGGTGAACAGTTTGGCATGCTAGGTGGCTTTGTCGTTTTAGCCATTTTTGCGATCATCTGTTGGCGAGTCTGGGTGATAGCAAAGTTGTCGCGAAATCGATTTGACCGACTCCTTGCAACTGGATATTTCACGATGTTGTTATTTCAAATATTTCAGAATATTGGCATGACACTCGGGGTTACTCCTGTTAGCGGTCTGCCTCTTCCGTTTATTTCGTATGGCGGGTCGCATCTGGCGTCAAGTGGGCTATTGATGGGTTTGATGCAAAGCATTTATATGCGTCGTCTGCGTTAGATAGATAACTGTCCGAGAGCGTTAGGCGGGCAGTAGTCTGTACGAAAGGGGTGTGAACCCCACCAGTTCGATTTCACGAATGCAGCACGCGCAGTCTCCTGTGTTAGTGCGAGATCGTGATTGACGAAACCGCTCGGCGCGATTCGTTTTATAAGATTTAGAAGGATTAGCAAGATGAGTTACCCGGAGTTACCAGAACACCCAAGAGAAGGTCGTTTAGTCTCGCCTGAAGCGGCCGATGCGGCTCTTGTGCGTAAGCCACAAATTGGGGATACCCGACCAGCGCCGGTTCAACCTGTTGATCAGGGGGCCGAAGTTGAATCAAACGCTGCAAAGAGAATTGGCCTGACAAAGCGAGGACGACAAAAACCCAATAGTTCTTCATCAGAGGGTTCGCAAACGAACGACTCCCAAGATGGCGAAAAAGCAGTTCGGCGTAATCGTCGTGGTGGTCGTAATCGTCGTCGTCGCCCGAATAACGATAATTCTCGGTCTAAAACTGTTGCTACGGTTGAAACAGACGCTGAATTAATTGAGCGCCGTCGCGGAAAAGAACGAAACGGTCGGCCATTAGGTCGTTACATGATGGTCGTTCAGGTTCGAAAAGACTTCACTCAAGTTGCAATGCTTGAAGGTCGAAGCTTGATTGAACATTATGTCAGTCGTCCAGCCGATGACAGCGAACAAATTCACGGCAACATTTACTTGGGCCGTGTACAAAATGTTTTACCAGGCATGGAAGCTGCGTTCGTTGATATTGGTACACCAAAAAACGCCGTTTTATATCGGGGTGATGTTCAGTTTGACAAAGAAGATGTGGTCGAGCAAGGCCCAGAGCCAAGAATTGAGCACGTATTGCAGGCTCGTCAACTCATTTTGTGTCAGGTTACGAAAAACCCAATCGGTGCAAAGGGTGGTCGTCTTACTCAAGAGGTTTCGTTACCAGGTCGGTTTGTTGTGTTGATCCCAGATTCGCGCACTTACGGAATCTCTAAGCGATTGCCAGACGACGAACGTCGTCGATTGCGTTCAATATTGGATCGCGTCAAACCTGAAGAACACGGCATCATCGTTCGCACGGCAGCCGAAAACGCCACAGAGCACGAACTGCGAACCGATATGACGAGATTGCTCGCGCTATGGGAAGAAATCAAAGAGAAATCTAAGAAGTCAAGTGGTCCGACGTTGTTATATCGAGAGCCACCACTTGCAGTGCGTGTTATTCGCGAAGAGTTCAGCAGTGACTATCGCGGAATCATCATTGACGAGCGAGAACTTTACGAAGAAGTACGTCAATACATTGGCGACTTTAATCCTGAATTTTTGGATCGTGTTGAGTTCTTCGACACTCAGGCAGAGGGGCTTTCGCTGTTTGAGAACCAGCATGTTCACGAGCAGATTCATAAAGCCCTTGACATTAAGGTCTGGCTGCCGTCAGGTGGTTCACTCGTTATCGAACACACCGAAGCTTTGACTGTGATTGACGTAAACACTGGCAAAAATGTTGGCAAGACAAACCTCGAAGAAACAGTATTCACCAATAATCTTGAAGCGGCTGATGAAATCGCACGACAATTGCGACTTCGTGACATCGGTGGAATCATTGTTATTGACTTCATTGATATGGAGATTCGTGAGAACCGACGCAAAGTTCTAGATCGATTTAAGAATGCTCTTTCGCGCGACAAAACCCGCACCCAGGTTTTTGATATTTCTGAACTTGGCCTTGTTGAAATGACACGAAAACGAATAGGTGAGGGTCTATTGACCAATTTCGTAGACTCATGCCCAACTTGCCAAGGTCGTGGAATCATCGTCGATCACTCGATGCTCGACTAGGCAATCAAACGATTAAAAATGATACAAAACACAGAATCTACTCATAAAACGACGCAAGTTCAGAAATTACACAGATAGGATCGGGTTTCAATATGTACGCAATCATTGCCTCAGGTGGAAAACAAGAAAAGGTCGCTCAAGGCCAACAAGTTCAGGTTGAGCTTTTGGGTGTAGCGACGGGTGCTGAAGTTTCTTTCACGCCAGTCATGCTCGTTGACGGCGAAACAGTGCTTGCTACTCCTGCTCAACTTGCCAAGGCTTCGGTCAAGGGCAAAGTCTTGGGCGAAGTTGCTGGTGTGAAAATTGACGGCTTTATGTACAAGCGTCGAACCAATCAGCGACGACGCTTCGGCCATCGTCAGCGCTATAGCCTTGTTGAAATTACATCGATTGCGAAAGGCTAACTAATGTCAAAAACCAAAGGTGGCGGTTCTACACGGAACGGCCGCGATTCAAACTCTCAAAGACTTGGTGTGAAAGTTTTCGATAGCACGCTTGTCAACGCCGGCACAATTCTCATTCGCCAACGTGGAACAAAAGTTCACCCTGGCAAAAATGTTGGCAAGGGTAGTGACGACACATTGTTCGCACTCGTGCATGGCAATGTTAAGTTCGCAGAACGTCGTGGCCGCAAAGTGGTCGACGTTAACCCTGCATCTAACTAGTTTTCTTTTACTAGTTAACTAGCGCGTCGCGAATCATCGCGACAAATCGTGTGCGATTTACGCGCAACACAACACGACAGTTTTGGTTTTTGCCAAGTGTGCCTAGATGATCAACGATGGTTTGTCCTCGGGTGTCACCGTCGCCAAGATGAACACGAACATACTTGCGAATCTCAGAAGTCGACATCGACGAGTCAATAGCCACGCTCATTGTGATTGGGTCCGGCAAATCAAAGCCATCAAGTTTTGTTTCGGTTCGGCAAAACTCCCGGACTTGTCGCTGAATTGACATTGCGAATTTGCCAAGGTTGCTCAATTCAGTAAATTCTGCGGCGAGTTCATCGGAGATCACCGCATCGGCAACCGAAACATCCCAGCCGACCATTTCAAGTGGTAACGCTGAGTCAAAAACTATTCGCGCTGATTCTGGGTCGGCCCAAATATTGAATTCTGAGGCGATCGTAACGTTGCCTGGTAAAACGCCCGTGCCACCCATGATTACGCAACGTCTAACCCACTTGGCGAACTCGGGCTCAATTGATAACGCCAATGCAATATTTGTCAGTGGCCCGAGAGTTACGAGATCTATTTCTCCAGGTGCGGATCGAAAAGTATCAATTATCTGGCGTACTGCATCATGAGATGTCGGTATTCGACCACTCAACTTCAGCCCGATATCGCCCATGCCGTCTGTGCCGTGCACATTTTGTGCAGATGAAAAAGATCTCACAAGAGGCTTGGTCGCGCCGACATGAACCGGAACTTTTGCTTCGCACATCTCGATTGTGTATAACGCCGCCTGGACACCAAGTTCTATTGGAACATTGCCGGCAACTATTGATATACCGATGACATTTGTTGTCGGACTTTTTAATGCAAGGATCAGCGCGACTGCATCATCAGAAGCCGTGTCTGTATCAATCCACATTTTTTGCTTTGAAATATTTTGAGTCATGCGAAAACCACTCTAAAGGCTAGATGCCAATGCCTTGCGGTAATTGCGATTCTTGCCAGCCGAGCAGACTGACACCCTGTCGACATGCGAAACGATCTGTCATTCCGCCAACGTATGTGACTGCAAGCTTTGTTGCTTCGGCACTGTGTGCATCAAATAGTTCTCGCTCAGATGGTGCATACATTAGTTTTGGGTTTACCACGTAATGCTCAACAAGAGCGCGTAGAAGCCTTACAACTGAATCGGCTTGTGCACGCGATTCGCGACGCATGTAGATGTTTTCGTAATTGAATTTTCTAAATGTTGCCAATGCATCGGCACATTTTGAAGTCATCGCGATTCGACCAGTTGTTGCTGTGGCTTCAATCATCGCACCGATGAAAGCTCGAAGTTGTTGATCACGCTGCACACCACACGCCTCGCGCACCTCTTGTGGTAGCTGTTCGCTGGTGACAACCCCCGCAGCCACGGCATCTTCAAAATCATGGCAAACATATGCGATGCGATCTGCCCATGACACCACTTCACCTTCTGGCGTCTTAGGTGCCGGCCGTGACCATGAGTGATTTCGAATTCCGTCTAGGGTTTCGTTGCATAAGTTGAGTGGCACAAGTGTTACGTCTGCGCCCCAAACGGCGTGGTCATAGCCACCGTCAATAAATACCGATAACGCATCTTCGCTGGCGTGTCCACCTGGACCATGTCCACAGTCATGTCCGAGTGCGATTGCCTCTGTCAATGCAATATTCAGACCGATTGCTCTTGAGACCGAACTTGCAACCTGTGCAACTTCAAGCGCGTGCGTGAGGCGTGTGCGTTGATGATCTTGCGGAAACACGAACACTTGAGTTTTGCCAGCCAATCGTCGAAATGATGATGCATGCAAGATTCGATCTCGATCACGTTCGAAACAGGTTCGAAACTTATCGGGTTGTTCTGAAATCGCACGATTGCCTGCACCAAAACTTCGGGTCGCGTGAACCGACAATGTTGCATCTTCTCGATTCTCTCGCTCAAGTCGTTCAACTAATTTCGTGCTGCCTGTACCTGCCCACGAATCAGAGTGTGCGAGCCGTATCTCAGCCGCATCAACCGCAGTATGCCCATGCATTGTTTGTGCCCAAGACTTGCTAACAGCCTGCGGTGTTACTTCTTTTGCCATCGCACAACCTTAGGCAAAGGGTGAGTCATTGGTCGCGCTTGTAGCCTTCAATAGCCCGGTTCTGGTTAGCCGTTAGTACCGGCAGACTCAAAATGGAGACAAATGAGTGCCTTTGTTGACGAAGCACAACTCAATGTTCGTGGTGGTGATGGCGGTAGTGGCTGCGTAAGTTTTCGTCGCGAAGGTCCAGTTGTCAATGGCGGACCAAACGGTGGCGATGGTGGCAACGGCGGCTCTGTTTGGCTTGTTGCCGATCGAAATGTTGCAAGTTTGCTGGCTTTTCGCGATCACCCGCATCGTCGTGCCCAAGACGGAGTTTCTGGAATGGGAAAGGATTTGCACGGGCGTCGGGGAGAAGAATTGTTGATCGGTGTTCCTGAGGGAACTGTGGTTAAAGATATGTACACGGGTGATTCTCTCGCCGATCTTGCGCAACATGGGTCGCGCTGGTTGGCTGCCCAAGGTGGCGAAGGCGGTCGTGGTAATGCAAGATTTTTGTCAAATCGGCGGCGTGCGCCAAAATTCGCCGAACAGGGAGAGCATGGGTTTGAACGCTGGTTGAAACTTGAGATGAAACTTATGGCCGATGTTGCACTAGTTGGGTTTCCGAATGCTGGCAAGAGCACATTTATTAGTTCTGTTTCGGCGGCCAAGCCAAAGATTGCCAATTATCCATTTACAACTCTCGAGCCACACCTCGGTGTTGTTCGGCTAAACAATACAACCGAGTTCGTGATCGCCGACATACCAGGAATAATTGAAGGTGCAAGTGAAGGCAAAGGCCTCGGCGATCAGTTTCTTCGCCACATTGAGCGGGCACGTGTCTTGTGTGTTCTCGTTGATTTAGTTTCAATGGAAGAGATTTCACCAAAAGAGCAAGAAGAAGTCTTGTTGCGCGAATTAAGGGCATATCAACCAGAGCTTTTAGATCGTCCGCGATTAGTAATTGCCACAAAAACAGATTCTGCACCGGCTGAAGTTATTGACGCATGGAGTGGTGACAAGATGTCTGCCGTTACCGGTGATGGCGTGCGTGAAGTATTAAATAAACTCGCTGTACTTGTTGCTGAGGCTCGTACAACAGAACCACCGCCACAAGGCCCAGTTACCTTTCGCCCTGAACCTCAGGGCACTCGCGTAGAGCGGATTAGCGCCAATGAGTTTCGATTACATGGTCGTGATATTGAACGATCTATTGCGCTCAACGATGTGACTAATGCAGATGCACTTAATTACATTGACGACCGAATGGGTCGACTTGGCGTACCGAGATTATTGGCACGCGCAGGCGCAACGCAGGGCGCTGTGATATGGATTGGCACATTCTCGTTCGACTACACACCTGAGTAGTTGACATGCGAGTCGTTGTAAAGATTGGTACATCTTCGATAACTACTAATGAAGGCAATATCAACTCGTCTGCAGTCAGTGCATTGTGCGACGAAGTGGCAATGTTGCGAAGTTTAAATCACGAAGTTTTGATTGTTACTTCAGGTGCAGTTGCCGGTGGTGTAGCGGCACTGAAACTCAGCCAAAGACCAACCGATATGTTGACTCTTCAAGCACTAGCCGCTGCAGGGCAAAGTCGCTTGATGCAAGAGTACAACGTGCAACTTGATCGTCATCAGCTAGTTAGTGCGCAGGTATTGCTCGTGCCAAATGACTTCATTGATCGGCATCAATATCTGCACGCGCGTCAGACACTTTTGCGATTACTTGAGTTGGGTTGTGTGCCGGTTATCAACGAAAACGATGCAATCGCCAGTGACGAGATTCGTTTCGGCGACAACGATCGAATTGCGGCTCTTGTCGCTCACAGTGTTTCGGCAGATGTATTGATTCTGCTCACAGACTTAAAAGGTTTGTTCACGGCAGACCCGAGCGTTGATTCGGCTGCAACTTTTATTGAAACGGTTGAAGCTGATGACGAGCTACTTTCAGTTCGCGCAGGAACTTCAAATAACACCCGCGGCAGCGGAGGCATGGCGTCAAAACTGGCGGCGGCGCGTATTGCTTCATGGTCAGGTGTGCGCACGGTCATCGCTTCGGCTAAGCGAACGAATGTTGTGATTGATGCATTGAATAAAGTTGCAGATGCAGGAACGCAGTTTTTACCTAGACAACGTGAATTAACTGCCCGCAAGTTATGGATAGCGTTTGCCGCTCAAGTCACTGGCTCAGTCACTGTGGATAACGGAGCGCGAGACGCCCTTGCTCGTAAAACTGTTTCACTTTTGCATGCTGGTGTTACTGAGGTGACCGGTGATTTCGCTATTG
>WLFB01000052.1 GCA_009703975.1 Actinomycetota bacterium
AAGTGACCTCTAACACTTAGTAGATTGTGAACAAGTTCGACAAAGGGGGAAATATGAACTTACGAATTATCAGAATTTCGGCAGTGGCGCTTATTTCAACAGCATTATTTGCAGGTTGCGGTGCAGACGGAAACGCCGCCGAAAGCGGTATCAGCAACGACATAACTGGTCACCTTCACGAATGGGGCGTCGAGACAAGTGCAGTCGCAGCAAACGTTGGCGAAGTTAAATTCACTGTCACCAACGACGGCACAATCGGTCACGAGTTTCTCGTAGTCAAGACCGACATTGCAGTTGGTGAGATTCCACTCGACGGTGATCACTTTCCTGAGCCAGCAGACGGTCTCGAAGTAATTGACGAAATTGGTGAATTCAAAGTTGGAACAACTGAAACATTGACCGTCAATCTTGAGGCCGGCAAATATCAAATTGTTTGCAACTTGCCTGGTCACTACAAGAACGGCATGTATCTGGGTTTTGAAGTCGTTTCATAACCAACTAAATAGCAAAGGCGACACATCTCTGTGCCCATGCCAGATGAACGGCATCTGCCGTTACGAATCGCGATCTTCATTGATGGCTTCGATTGAACGCATACTTCCATTTAGTTTGAGCGGACGACTTAGGCGACCAGTCTTTTTTGCCAGAGTAAGCCAACCTTCTGCAACGCCGATCGACATTTGATCGCCACCTGGTATCGGCACGATCATTGCCTTAGCGACTCCACGATCGGTGACGACAACTAGTTCGCCATTAACTACTCGATCCAAAAATTTGTCGAGGTCAAGTATCAATTGGGTTACTTCTACATGCACAAGCAAATACTAATTTTGATTTAAGGGAATCTTGGCCTCATTAAAATATTGGAACGGCAGAAATAACAAAGCCGGCAGGTTCCCCCGCCGGCTCTGACTACTAGAAATGTCCTTAGGCCGTCAACCCTAAGTGAGAAGTCGCTCGAGCGCTTCTTCGTTCGTTTTATCAGGGCTCCATGTCGATTACGAGTCGACACCTCACAATTGGCGAAACTCGATTACTGTCTCCACACCATCGGGTGCTACCAAATAGAAAAGTGCAACCGATAACAAAAGACAGAAAAAGCTAGAACGAACTGTTCGGTACCGCGCTAACTTCTCGTGAGATTTGCCAAATTACTTTGGCCATGTCTCGTCAGCCCCAAGTGTACAACGAGAAAGTCAGACGGCAGAAATAGCAAAGGCGACACATCTCTGTGCCGCCCTTACTTATCTCAGTGGTTAAACAGAATTTCTTCTGCGCTGATCTCGTGATTTTTAAAGTATACAGCGCTAATCGATCTCGGAACATGAAAACAGGGCCGGTGGGTTTCCCCGCCGGCCCTGACTACTAGAAATTCCTCAGGTTGTGAACCCCGAGTAGAAGTAACTCGAGCACCTCTTCGTTCGTTTTAGCGGAGCCCTAAGTCGGAGTCGAACCGGCACCACTGATTTCACAAGATCAGCATGCTGCCGTTACACCATTAGGGCACCAACAGTAGGTGTGCACCTAAACGATTTGACGGCAGAAAGTTTTGGGAAGAACTAGAACTTGACCATGCACTTGCGTGGGCCGTGCACTTGACCGCCCGCCCAAGTAACTGACGTCGGGTCAATCAACTCAAACTCAGGAATTCGCTCAAGCCAAGTTTGCAATGCAACTCGAAGCTCAAGCCGCGCCAAATTGCTGCCGGCGCAACGATGAATCCCAGAACCAAAAGCAACGTGACGATTGTTCTGTCGATCAAGAATTACTTCATCTGGGTTTTCAAATTGCCTCGGGTCACGATTCGCCGCCGGAAACGCCATCAGCACTCGATCGCCCGCCTTCATCGGACAACCTTGAAACTCGATGTCATGATCAACAATGCGTGCCATTGTCACCGGTGCATAGACGCGCAACAACTCTTCAACCGCAGTCGGCCACAAATCTGGATTCTCACGCAATTGTTTGCGATGCTCAGGATGTTGTGCCATGTGCCAGAGACACGAGCCAATCGCCGACCAAGTTGTATCAATGCCCGCGACCAACATTAAGTTGCAAACACCAAGCACATATTCGATTGGCACTTTTTTGCCTTCGACTTCAGTGTTCATTAGTTGAGTAATGAAATCGTCTTCACGTGGGTTCGCCGCACGAGATTGAACTTCGCCGATGAAATATTCGACGATGCTGCGGAAGCTCTTTATGCGTCGTTCCGCATCCGTAATATTCTCAAGTGCACCGCGCACCCAATCTGTGAATTCATCTTCCATCGTCAATGGCACACCGAGCATTTTTGAAATCACACGAACTGGAATATGTTGTGCGTAATCGCTTGCGGCATCAGCAACACCCTTGTCGATGAACTCATCAATCAACGCGTTGCACAAGTCGCGTGTGCCCGGTTCGTATTGCGCAACTGCTTGCGGCGCGAACACTGGCAAGATCAATCGGCGATGCCAATGATGATCTGGTGGATCACTTGTAATTGGTGGCGCGCCGACTGCCGCATACGGGCCTTCGGTACGCCCAGCGGCCGGTGGCATCACCAAGATTTGACGCGAAGTAAACGTTTCGTATTCTTGGGCGATCGCAACAACATCGTCGTATCGCGTTGGCAACCATGAACCTTCATATCGTTCGGTGTGCGCAATCGGACATTGCGATTCGCGAATCTCGGTATATCCCGGATATGGATTCTTGACGAAATCAGGAGCAAAAATGTCGTAATCGGTCGTGATGTCAGTGACTGGTTTTTGAGTGTCGGTCATATTTCTCGTTCTCTTTCGTGATCTCTAGCTATTCGATGATTGTTATTGCACGTTCAGGACAATTTGACTCTGCTCTTCGTACTTTTGTGTGAAGTTCAACCGGAATTTCGCCAGTGATTAAGACTTTGGCGTTACCGATTTCGTCGCTACCAAAAACATCGGGCGCGGCAATCGCACACATCTGATGCCCGTGACACGAATCGTAATCAAGCAAAACTTTCATATTCATAGATTAACAAGTCGCCTGTTTTACTTCTGCACTGGACCAACTAACTTTAAACAATGGGTTCGCCACAAAAACTGACTCTGCCGCTAATCGATGTCGGGCCACTATTGTCAGGCTCGCCGAGCGGTTCAAAATCCTGCGCATTTCAGATTGATAAAGCATGTCGCGACAGTGGATTCTTTCGGATCACTAACCACGGTGTTTCTGCAGAACTTCGCCAACGGCTCGACAAATTTTCCCGTGAATTTTTCGCCCTCGACAACGCAGAAAAAGCAAAAAGCGCAATGCCACTAGCTGGTTCGGCTTGGCGTGGCTGGTTTGGCGTCGGGGATGAGCTGACCTCTGGTGTACCCGACCGCAAAGAAGGCTTATATATAGGTCAACAATTGCCGGCAAATGACCCGCGCGTAATTGCGAGAACGCCATTACATGGTGCAAATTTGTATCCGCAAGTGCCGGCTGAGTTAGGTGCGTGCGCCGACGAATGGTTTGCAGCGATGCAACATCTTGGCGCCGCTTTGATGCGGGGCGTTGCTTTGGGTCTGCAGATGCCAGCCGACTGGTTTGCAAAAACTATTGCACGTGAGCCGACTTGCTTATTTCGAATCTTTCACTATCCGCCGATTGATATTTTGCGTGTGCCACAAGATGGCATTAGCGAATGGGGCGTCGCTGAGCACACAGATTACGGATTGCTGACAATTCTTGCGCAAGATGATTGCGGCGGTTTGCAAGTTCGCATGCCCGGCACTGCAACGAGCGGAGGTTCGAGAAGTTCGAGTGACGACGAAATTTGGCTTGACGTGCCAGCAGAACCAGACGTGTTCGTTGTCAATATTGGCGACATGCTCGATCGTCTAACTCTCGGGCGTTATCGCTCAACTGCGCATCGTGTTAAAAACTCAAGTGGACGCGAGCGTATGTCGTATCCGTTTTTTATTGATCCATCGTGGGATGCATCGGTCGAGCCGCTGCCGCTTGACGGCACACCACCTGCTGATGATGTCTCGCGTCGCTGGGATGGCACGAGTGTTCAAGCATGGACAGGAACCTACGGCGATTACTTAACTTCGAAAGTTTCTAAAGTTTTCCCCGCGCTATTCGCAACCCTCAAATAACAGCTGACCATTTTCGAAATTGGGCTAAGTAAGACGCTCGAGTCGGACAGTGAAAAACGTGCTGTACTCCCAGATCAGATGCGCACCGTCAAGCCAGCGTTTTACCTCTATGCCTTCTAAACCTCGCGGACGCAAAACGAGAACATCATTTTCAAAAGTCGCCGCAACGTAAAGTGGTGTGACAAAATCTGCGGCCATAACATCGTTGATTCCGTTTTCAAAAGTTCCATCGGCGTACATGTCATGCAACACACCACCTGCAGTGATGACGACACGATTGCCGGCCTGCTCAATGCGCTCAAGATGTTGCCAAACTTTTAGTGTTGCAGGTGCAACTTCGCCGTTAACTCGAACGTCTATCGCCCGCCATAATCCACGAAAATCAGGAATATTATTCGCGAGTGCGTCGGTGCAATTCGCCAACACAGGTGCAGGCATTTCTGTGCCGTAACCACCTGTCGGCGTAAACGCTTTTGGTATTTCAAGCACGCTCGGCATGCCTCAAGATTACTTCACAAATGGCTTGCGTTGATTGCGTTAGATTTTTGCAAAACCTTTTGGACACTGCGGATTCAGACCAGTTACATTTCTTGTCTTTTTACCTTTGACACACGTAATCGTAATTTTTGTAGCCGCTACAGCACCAGTTGGCTTACCAATTCTTACAGTTGCACTAGCCCCGGTGACTTCTAAAACATCAATCTGAAAAGTTCCTGTTGGGTCAACAAACGACTTGCCCGCCTTGAGTGCAGAGTCAGTAACTATTTCGGTTACTGGAGTGGTGTCAATTACGTAAGGGTGAGCTATGTAGCCGTTCGGAAATGACGCATCTTTCTCATAATCTGCCATGTATTTAACAATCACCCCGTCATGTGTCCACCCATTCGTAACTTTGACAATGTCATCTGACACGATGTCAAAGAATTCTTTTGGGTAATTTGGATTTAGAGCTTTAACAAACTCAATCTGAAAACGGTCACCTTCAGAGTTTTTAAGCCACAACAAAGAGAGCGGACCATCGGCACCCAGAGTAAAGGTTCCTTCGGTTACTTCTTGCTCTTCGCCCGCACGCAGCCAACCTAATTGACTTCGCTCACCAGCCGCTATTCTCAGTTCAGATTCAGACCCCATAAACGAAAAAGTTGAGTAGTCAATTTTCTTGCAACTTTTATCTCTTTCAGCACGACTAACGAACGACACAGTGGATCCATTTTTTTTGCAAATTATTTGACTCATGTGATCAAGCGTCATGTTGTGACCCCACTCGTGAGCGACCGTCATATTTGGAAAATTTGAATCTTGGTCTGAGGGTGGCGAAAAATCGTATGAGAATTTTCCTGGTGAATCAGATATTCCATCCCATTCACACTGTTTTGCTTCGTCGTTAGGAAATGGAATAATCAATGTGACAAATCGATACGGCGAAACATCAACTTGTTTTGACACTGCTGCCTGCCATGAGTCAAATTCGGCATCACAAAGGTTTGCGACATCATTAAGCAAAATGTCACGGCCGAAATATTCAGTTTGAACTGTTGTAAGTCCGCGTGATAGTTGATTTATCTGTTGCGCAGCCGTTGCAACCGATGCAGTGAATTCGTTTCTTGGTCGCGCTGGCAAACTTGGTGTGCCAATATTGACAATCAGAGCGCGTAAAACACCAGTCGTTGGCTTACCGTAATCGGTTGAATCTGCAGTGACAACTTGAGCAGCATTGGCTGCACCGACAGAAGTCGCTACAAACAGGCACAGCGCGACGAGACAGGCAACACGTTTATCAAATTTCATACAATGATTGTAGCGCATTATCTATTTGCGACAGTTTGACGATTTACCTAAACCTGCGATGCTCGGCCTGCCCAATACGGCGCGCGCAGATCACGCTTCAAGATTTTTCCAGAGCCGGTCTTTGGTAGTTCGTCGCTCCACGTGACCGAACGCGGAACTTTGTAACTCGCTAAATGCGCGCGAGCATAAACATCAACATCGGACTCGGTGAGTGTTGAGCCCGGGCGACGAACAATCACAGCGTGCACACTTTCGCCCCACTCTTCACTCGGAATACCAAATACGGCAGCCTCGTAGATTTCTTCATGGTTTTCAAGCACGCCTTCAATCTCA
The DNA here is from genome assembly GCA_009703975.1 of Actinomycetota bacterium. Classification (GTDB taxonomy): domain Bacteria; phylum Actinomycetota; class Acidimicrobiia; order Acidimicrobiales; family Ilumatobacteraceae; genus BACL27. Next base: position 6,234 of record WLFB01000052.1, read on the forward strand.
GCCGGGTAGATATTCATCCCCGCCGAGATGATCATGTCTTTCTTTCGATCACATATATATAGGTATCCCTCTTCGTCGCGATATGCGATGTCGCCCACGGTTTGGTAGCCGTTTTTTTGGTCAGCAACGTATTTGTCGTGCTGTTTGTAGTAATCGGCAAAAACCGACGGGCTCTTGACATATAACTCGCCCGTTTGTTGAGGCCCGAAACCAGTCACTTCATTGCTGTCGTCGTCAAATAACTTTATTTCAACCAATGGAGATGGCTTGCCACAAGAGCCAGGCTTTCGCAACTGATCTTCGGGCAGCAACACACAATTCACGCCAAGTTCAGTTGATCCATAAATCTCGTAGAGCGAAATCGCGGGAAAATAATCTAAATACATTTTCTTGAGCGTCATGCTCCACGGTGCCGCATTGGCGACCATGCATCGCATTGATGAGACATTGTAATTTTTCTTGATCTCAGGTGGCAGATTGCAGATCATCCGAATCGGCGTCGGCGCGCTAAATGTTGTTGACGCTTTATATTTATCAACTAGTCGTAACCAATCTTGCGGATCAAACTTGCGCTGCGTAATAATCGTCTGACCAAATGCCAATGCCGTGACCATAAAGCCACCGGGGCCACTGTGATAAAGCGGGCCGGTTGTCAGATAAATATCGTTTGGTGACGCGCCAAGTAACTGAGCAAGTGCCAAACCTTGCTCTGGGCTCGTGCGCGAAGTTCGTAGCGCACCTTTTGGTTTGCCCGTCGTGCCCGATGTGTAAATCATTGTTGCACCTGGTTCACGGCTTGCGATTACGGCTGGTTCGAGGGGCGACGCTGCCGCCATTAGTTCATCACACGAAAGCATTGACTCTGGCGCGTCGCCATCGTAAACGAGAATTTTTTTAACTTTCGGAATTCGATCACGGATTCGCTCAAAAGTTGCCGCGTTTTCGGCGTCTACATAGACAACTGTGGCATCACAGTGATCTGTGACATATGCCGACTCGTCATCACTCAATCGGTAGTTGAGTGGCACTGAAGTAATGCCAAGTTTTCGCGCAGCATTTGTCATTACGACGACACCAACAGAGTTTTGACCGCACCACACAACCTTTTCACCAGGCTCAGTGACACCAATGTCGGTCAAAACATTGACCAGACGATTCGCTTCTTCATTAAGTTGCTGCCAATTCAGTGTGCGAATTTTGCCATTTGGTCGGTCATCAATCACAGCCAACTTGTTGGGCTGAGTTTGCGCATAGTTTGTTAGAAAGTCAGGCATAGATATCAACCATAGTCAAGGCTCTACTCGTAGCCTAAAAGGCTGTGATTTTGATTG
>WLFB01000053.1 GCA_009703975.1 Actinomycetota bacterium
CTGACTAGGCACCATGAATTGTGCGACGCCGCGTCGAGTGTTGTAGTCGGTAGCGGTCGGCTCGCCCCATTGTTCTAGCGAAGTCGGAGCAGTGCCAGTTGCCGTGTAGATCTCAAGCGACCACGGGCCATTTTGCATGCCGACTTTTAATACGCCGGATGCTGGTTGTGAAAGTTCAATTAGGGCCCCAACATATTTTTTATCGCCAAAAAATGCGGTGGCGTAACAGTCGGTAGACCATGCAGTTTTTTGATCATTGTCGGTCAGTGCCCAAACACCAGCTTCGTTTTCTAAACCATCTTGACCATTTGGGTCATAACTGACAACCCGAGAAATAACTACCGGTGCGATGCCTGAGTTTGCTTGAGTTGAGGAAATTCTCGAAGTAAATAGCGAAGGATCAAAACCCTGAGTTGCCACATACATCACTGCGATACTTAGCAAAATCGCGATCAAACCTAAAATTTTTGTTGAGGTTGGTATTCGTCCGCCAGATGATTTGGATCGTTTCTTTTGTCTTCTCAAATCTTTTTCGTTAATTTTTATTTCGTCTTTTTGTTTCTTTTCGATTTTCTTTTTCGACCTTCGTTTTTTGTCAGGTAATTGAATAAAGTCTTCAGCGAAATCTTCAGCATGATCGTCAACACTTCCTTCAACCGACGGCCCAGAAATCTGACTAATCAAAGATTCTTTATGCACGTATGGCTGACTTATCGGTGTCGGTGACTTGACCCCAGACGGGGGAGTCATTGAAGTCACGTAATTGTTTTGAGCATCAATCGCTTTGGTTAATGCTTCAGATGTTTCTTGACCGCTCGAATAGCGATGCTCAGGATTTCTTGCCATTAATTTGTGAATCACATGTACAAGTTCTGGCGCAAGCGATGATCTCAATTGAGAAAGATCAGTCGGCTCTCGTTGCAATCTTGCTAACGCTGTGTCTGCATCGGTTTCACCAATAAATGGAACTTTTCCGGCGAGACATTCGTACATCACAAGGCCCAGTCCGTAAAGATCAGCTCGGCCATCTAGTGGTTTTCCACGCACTTGTTCAGGAGATAAATACTTCGCTGTGCCCATCATGACGTTGTCGTCGGTTAAATCTTCGCCTGCTGTGCTGAGTGCCTTAGCAATACCAAAATCAGCGAGTAGAAATCTGCCTTGAGGTGTTACCAAAATATTGCCAGGCTTCACATCGCGGTGAACCAGGCCCGCTCGATGCGCGAAGTCAAGAGCGCTAGCCATTGCGATGCCCATGTGAATTGTCACAAGAGCTCCGAGTCTTTTCCGTCGGTCTAAAAGTTCGCGCAAACTCTTGCCTTCGATGTATTGCATCACAACTGCTTGTCGACCTTTATCCTCAACCGAGTCGTAGACCGCAACGATGTTGGCGTGATTTAATCCGGCACATGCAAGTGCTTCTCGACGAAAACGTTCAGCAATTACCGGATCATTGGCGAGTTGCGGTTTAAGAACTTTGATTGCAACTGGACGATCTAAAAAAGTGTCAGTGCCAAGCCAAACTTCGGCCATACCACCACGAGCAATTTGGCGGTCAAGGCGATATCGACCAGCGAGGAGCCGCTGCGAATCTTCAGGTTCTTCAAGGGGTAGTGGTCTCATCGCTGAACTTTTACGCTAGTTCTGCGCGAGCCTTTAGTTGGGGAATGTCACCTAACGTGATACGTAACGCCGACAGTTCCGATTCCGGTGTGTGAACCAATGACCGATCCAATATCGCTAACAATTATCTCACCACCGTAAATTGTCTTTAACTGTGCGACAAATGAATCAATATCGCTGCATTGAGCATGCAATACGGCTAAGTCGCTAATTTCTCCGGCAGATCTAATTTTCTCAATCAGAAAAGCAAGTGCTTTTCCACGAGTTCTTTCTTTGCCACCTTCTTCGAGTTTTCCTTCGCGTACTTCAATAATCGGCTTAATCGCCAGAGCCGATGCCAGAAAGGCTTTGGTGTTACTTATTCGGCCACCCTTTTTTAGGTTTTCAAGCGTGTCTAGAGCACCAAAAACTTTTGTACGACTGGCGAAATTGTTTGCTGCGACTTCAAGCTCATCAAGTGATGCACCAGTGGCGGCCATTTTGGCGATTGCGATAACGGTTATTCCTTCGCCCATGCTGGCTGAACGACTATCAACAAATCGCACCGGCACAGAGACGCCAGATTCTTTTGCCCCTGTTTCAGCTGACTGCAATGTTGCTGAGAGTTCGCGCGAAAGACCGATTACGAGGATGCCTGTGGCGCCTTGTTGTATCAGTGTGCGGTAAGCCTGAGTGAATTGACCTGGCGCCGGAGCGGCAGTCTGCGGCAGAGTTGGCGAAGCTGCGCAGTGTTTCCAAAATTCTTCGGTCGTCAAGCTCTCTCGATCGATAAATTCTTTGTCCCCAAAACTAAAAGTCAATGGAACAATTGTGATGTCGTATTTTTCCACTAATGCTTGAGGAATATCGCAAGCAGAGTCTGTAACTATGCGGATTGTCATGCATCCGAGCGTAGTACGCGAGATTCGTCGCTGACTTGAGTGCGATATTTACGCCGAAAATGGGCGGCCCACCATGTCAAGAGAAGTAACAGAGCGACCCCGGTGACAACTTGACCTAGACCGGCGATTGCATTCACTCGAGCCGAGATTTCAATTTTTTTACCAAGTTGGCTTGACCCATCAGCCGTAAAAATTCTTACACCTACAGGAAACAAACCGTTCGATAAAGCAACAGCGTTGATAACTAACTCGTTTGAACCATTTGCCGGCACCTCAATAACGGCCATTGATCTGTCGAGTTTAAGTTTTGGGCTTTCAACTTTTACCTGAATCGTCAAATCTTCGTTTGAAGAATTTTTCAAGTCAAGTCTCAATTGACTTTTTCGACTTCCGAATGTGAATGTCGTGCCTTCTTCAAGTGTCACGGCGGTTCGCAAAGATTTAAGTTCGTTTCGAGTTTGTGTGGCAAATTCTTCACGCTGGGTTTTTGTCAAAGTATCGCTTGACATGACCATCAAACGTTCGTTCCAAATTCCCCATGTATTTGAATTCTGGTCGAGAGTTGAATTGAGTTTATTAAGATCAGCGCGAAGCAAGTCGATATTTTTCATTCGTATTTCGAATTGAGATATATCTTTAACACGAAGATCTGGTTTGTATGCATCCTGTCTCGGTTCAGGTAAATCACTCAATGTCTGGATTGAAATTTGTTGAGGAACGCGTTTCAGAATCAATAAAATTTCGTGAATCAAATTTGAATTTAATACCGCACCATCTTGAGTTGTTAAAACAGTTCGCTTAAGTGAGGGTGTTCCTCCGTCACTTTCAATTTTGCTTCGCTGGGCTAACAGTTGTGCCGCAATTGCGCTCGCGGCAATGAACGAACTATTTTTAGTTTCACCTAATTGGGGTACATATGTTGGGTCTACGACAAATAGTGACACCGTCTTAGCGCCAGATACGAGGCGATATGGTCGCGCCGTGTTGTCAAAGCTGCCCAATGCTGCGCCTGCTGCCGGCAACATAATGATTGATCGGTATCCAGATTTTGCCAAAAGGTCTACTCCAAATTGGTCAAGTGGAGTTCTGGCGATCCAAACATCAGAAACTGCAACATTAGAAGTGAAACGAGAACTTAAAGTGCTTTGTCCAAGCTCAACAAGTGCATTAAATTCTTTTTCGTGCTGAGTTTGACTTGCGCCTGATGGATCAAACGCCAAATAACTCGTCGCAATCAGATTTGTTTTACTAATTGCATTTGTAAGCCTCAACAGCAGCTCTTGGTCCGCAGGTTTTTCTGACTTACTTAAGCCGTCGATCACTTGAGGAGACACTTGAGTTGAGACAAGTGGACCATCAAGTTCTAATAACGAAACTAATTGAGATATTTTCTCACGAGTCAGTTCACTAATTACGTGTGAACCATCAAGTTGCAATGTGTTCGTGCTATCTAGGGTGACAAGCAAATTTACGGGCATGGGCTCAATGCGAGTTGAAAGATCAACGCGATTGACAAAACTCGTGACGTTGGCACGCACAACTTTATTTATTAGAGATTCGATTCGAATTGGATAAATACCCGGCCCGCTAAATTCAATTTTTTTCAGATCATTTTGTGACTCAGAAGTTAGACCGTTTCCCATCACGACACTTAAATCACCAGTCAAAGCGGCTATTTCAAATTGGCCGTCTTGTTTGCGCAAAAGACTTTGAGTTGCAAAGTCAACCGAGTCTGTGGCGACAAACAAAGAAGGGTTTGAAATTAGATCTCGAACCTCTTGATCGCCGCCAGTAACTCGCGCACCAATCGAAACACGAATCACAGAATTTTTCACAGTTAATAATTTGTTCAGTAAATTGGGGTCGTCCACCGAAAAAATAAACCGTAAGGTGCCTGAAGTGTAAATATGAAAGTTCTGCGCGGATAGTTTCAAACCAGGTGCGGCTATTTCCTGTGTTCGTTGAGCTTCAGCAGGCAGAGTCAATATCAAAGGGGTGGCTGTGCTGATTGCGACAGCCATGAGTATTGGCGCGATCAGAGTCTTAAGGCGCATAATCATTAGGCATTTACGGTAGTGCCACTAGCCCCATCAAATATGCAAACTCATCAGTTGATGCTTGCGCATGCGTAGCCTGTAGGCGTGATGCCCCAGCGCTTCGCGCCTGTTTTAAACGAGATCGCACCGCTTGTTCCTAGGTTTCGCGATGCTGGATTCAAACTTTTTCTAGTTGGCGGCACCGTGCGCGATTTGATGTTGGATCGCAATGTTAAAGATTTGGATTTCGATTTAACAACTGATGCTCATCCAGATCAAATTAAATCGGTTCTTGCCGGCTGGTCAGATGCATTATGGACACAAGGTGAACGATTTGGCACGATCGGTGCGAAAAAGGGTGAGCGCGTTTATGAAATCACGACGCACCGTGCCGAGGCATATTCGCCAGACTCTCGAAAACCAGATGTGCAATTTTCAAAAGATGTTCACGAAGATCTTTCGCGTCGTGACTTCACGATTAATTCAATGGCGCTAGATGTAACCAGCGAATCGCCTGAGCTCATTGATCCGTTTAACGGCATGGCCGATTTGCTTGCCAAAGTTTTGCGTACGCCGTTGTCTCCAGAAATAAGTTTCAGCGATGACCCATTGCGAATGTTACGAGCGGCGCGGTTTATTTCCGGTCTTGGGGTTGTGCCTGTGCCCGAGTTGACCGCGGCGGTCAAATTAATGAATGAGCGCATCACGATTGTCAGCCCCGAGAGAATTCGCGATGAATTTGATCGACTGATGATCACGTTGCGTCCGTCGTTTGGTCTGTGGTTCTTGGTCGATAATGGATTGTCACAACATTTTTTACCAGAGTTAGCGGCAATGCAACTAGAACAAGATCCGATTCATCGGCACAAAGATGTACTTACTCATACTTTGGCTGTCGTTGAAAATGTTCAGCCTGACGCTCCGTGCGATTTTCGAATCACACGGTTGGCAGCGTTGTTTCACGATGTCGGAAAACCCAAGACAAGATCGATTCGTGCTGGCAAAGGCGTAACTTTTTATCATCACGAAGCAGTGGGCGCCCGAATGACACGTGAACGAATGCGGAAATTGAAGTATTCGACTCAAGATATTGAAACTGTCTCAGAACTCGTCGCGTTGAGCGCGCGTTTTCATACATATCAAATGGGATGGACTGACGCCGCGGTGCGACGTTATGTTCGTGATGCTGGAGCGCATTTGGCTGACTTAAATGTTCTAACGCGCAGTGATTGCACAACACGTAATGAGAAAAAAGTTGAGGCGCTGGCACGCCGTATGAGCGAACTTGAAAAGCGCATCGCAGAGCTAGCTACAAGCGAAGAATTGAAGGCAATGCGCCCCGAATTGGACGGCTCTCAAGTAATGGAGTTTCTTAAAATTAAGCCAGGTCGTGACATCGGGGATGCAATCGAATTTCTGATGGAAATTCGCATTGAAGAAGGTTTACTCGGCGACGAGGCAATTCGTGAGCGCCTTAAATCTTGGTGGAACTTGCGAACAAGCTAGTTGTAAATTTTGCTTTGTTAAATGTTAAAGTCTAAATAATTATGGCACGCAAGACCGAAGGCGCAGACACCGATGAGACGCGTGCCGATAATTCGGTTGGCGAAATTGATCATCGTCTAACACGACGTGCTCAAATTAATAATTTTCGTCGCGGAGAAGTTTCTCGCGATACTTTGTGCGATGCACATCCAGAGTTGCTGCGCGTCGCTCGAAACTTTGGTCGATCAACGCGCGTCAAGTGTCCGATTTGTGTCAACGACCAACTTGTCACGGTGTCGTATGTCTTTGGTCCGCGGTTACCGAGCCATGGGCGGTTTATTGCTACTCGTGCCGAGGTTGAAGAGTTTGATTTTCGTCCAGAGCGTTTCACGGCTTATTTAATAGAGGTCTGTCGTAGTTGCTCTTGGCACCACCTGCTAAAAACTCGGGTGTTGGGCGGGCGGCGCAAGTCGCGAAAGTCGGCCGTCTCTCAATAACCCTGCAACAGGGCTGTGGCACTGTGTGTTTGTGCCGTTACACTTTCAACTTCACATACCTGCCCCTTCGGGGGCCCCAATTAATCGTTGGGTCCGAAGGGAGTTTTTACGTTCATGCGAGCATACGAATTAATGGTTATTGTCAGCGGCAAACTCGAAGAGTCCGCAGCTCACAACTGGATCAGTGTTGTTACTAAATCAGTAACTACTGCCGGTGGCAAAGTTCATGGCACACCTGATTGGTGGGGTAAGCGCCGTTTGGCTTATCCAATCAAGAAACAAGAAGATGGTTACTACGCAATTTTTAATATCTCAGCGCCAGGTGGTGCACTCGACGAAGCCGAGCGTGCCATGCGAATCGCAGATGATGTTCTCAGACACAAACTCCTCCGCCTTCCTGATGACGAAGCCGCACGTCGTGGCATGACCGTCTCGGCATAAGAATTTTTACACAAGAAATAAAGGGATCAAATGGCTGACAACAGCATCACACTCGTCGGAAACTTACCTCGCGACCCAGAAATCCGATTTACTGCCACTGGCCGAGCAGTCGCGTCTTTCAGTATGGGTGTCGGTCGTCGATACCAGGTCAACGGTGAATGGCAAGAACAAACTTCTTGGTTCAATGTCACTGCTTGGGGTCAACTCGGTGAGAACGCAGCGGCAACTTTGGTCAAAGGGTCGCGAGTTGTTGTGACCGGTCGACTTGAGCAGCGCGAATACACATCCCGCGAGGGTGAGAAGCGCACAGCGATCGATGTCGTCGCAGATGACATCGGGCCAAGTTTGCGTTGGGCAACTGCAACGGTTGTACGTACACCTAAGCAAGAAGGCCAAGGTGGCGGAGCAGCAACCAACCGACCAGCAAACTCAGGTTCAAATCCAGGCAACGAAGCAACGCCATTTGATGGCGAAGAACCTTTCTAGAAAATAATTAGTTCATTTAAGCAATA
>WLFB01000054.1 GCA_009703975.1 Actinomycetota bacterium
GTTGACTTCAATGTCGCTGCATAACCCACGAGTGCGGGGCACCGGAACGTTCGAATTTTGTAGTGCGTCGATCATTCGGTGTTCGCGCCCCATGTCGTGAGCACTGGCAAGGCCATGACTAAGTGGTGGACGGCGCAACACGTAATGATTCTGATTCGCGTCGCGTACCGAAAAAGTTAAATTTGAATGCCCGCCTGCAATAAATTCAAACTTAAACGGACCCTTTGCACCTTCGACATTGGCTTCAAGCCATTTCGAAACGTTAGGTGAGTCAATACCAGCACTGACTGTGTCGCTCATTGATAAACAACCTAGCCAATCAGCGATGTGTCATGCCACTTGCGATTAAACAGCTCGCCAGCAGTATCGTTTGGTGCATGGCGATTGACGTATTGGATGACACTTTTCAAAAAGAAGTAATTGATAAATCAATGATCTTTCCGGTGATCGTTGATTTGTGGGCTCCATGGTGTGGACCATGCAAAACTCTCGGTCCAATTCTTGAAAAATTAGTCGCGGCGACAAAAGGTCAAGTAATTCTGGCGAAAGTTGATGTTGATAAATGCCCGCAAATAGCGCAAGCATTTCAGGCCCAGTCGATACCTGCTGTCTATGCGATGAAAGACGGAAAGATCCTGGATGGCTTTGTAGGTGCGCAACCAGAACATGTAGTGAGCGAGTTTGTGAACAGGCTTCTGCCAGAAGTTATTGCTGTAGATATAAAAGCGTTGCTAGCCAAGGGCGACGAAGCTAGTTTGCGTCAAGCATTAGAAGCCGAGCCAGCCAATGAAGCGGTAGTGATTGCGCTTGCCGAATTACTTGTGGCGCGCAACGATTGTTCGGCGGCTCTTGAAATTCTAAAGACAATCCCCGAGACTGAACGAGTGCGTGTTGTGGTTGCTGCGGCGCGGGCAGCCTTTGTACCAGCCGACGATTATGACAGGGTACTTACAGAGTTGTTAGAGCGAGTGAAGTCTGACGACGTGGCAAAACAGAACTATCTCGATGTATTAGAAAAAATGGGACCAAATGATCCGCGAACTTCTGGCTACCGCAAAAAGTTGACGACCAGGCTTTTTTAAGAAACCGATTTTTGTTGAGCCTGAAGTTGAGGCTGTTGCCCACATTGGGTGATGAAGCAAATCTATTCAGCACTTATAAAAGTACAAGCCACAATCAAATGGTTTGGTTTGTCACGTTTAATTGGCTCTGTTTTGAGTCTGATCGGAGTCGCATTGGCAGGTTGGTGGCTATTGAGAGTTCCGCCACCTCCACCCGAAGATTCGATCCCGATCGCTAGTACTGCCACGACTTTGAGTTATGCGGTGAGTTCGCCGCAGATGACAGAACTAGACAAAGAATTAGACACAGAATTAGACACAAAATTAGTTAGAGAATTAGTCACAGAGCTAACTGTGCACATCGCTGGGGCAGTTAAGACTCCCGGTGTATACCAGTTACATGTTGGGGCGCGAATTAATGACGGCGTCGTTGCTGCGGGCGGCGCCACTGCGCAAGCAGATCTAGATTCGGTCAACTTGGCGATGTTGCTAAGCGAGGGTGAGCAAATCTATATTCCGAAGCGAAACGATAAACCGCACATAATTGTTCAACCCAGGTTCACTAGTTCGAGTAATTTGAACAGCTCAAACAGCGCGACAAATAATGAATTGCAAATCAGTATCAACATCAACACTGCCACTGCGATAGAACTTGAGCAACTTGCAGGGGTTGGGCCGTCGACTGCGAAAGCAATAATTGAATTTCGTCAAAAAAATGGTGGGTTCAAAACTGTCGAAGATTTACTGAACGTACGTGGTATTGGGCCCGCAAAGCTAAGTGAAATCTTGCCGCAAGCACGCGTCAACTAGTGCTTCAGATAACCCCGAGTACGGCGGCTGCGAGAGCAAGCGAAATTATTGAACCCAGAACGATGCCGATAGCTAATGGTCGAAATTCGCGAAGCCATTCAGGCCAACTTGAAATCGTTGATTGAATCGCTCGACGTGCGGCGTAATGACCGATAACCCACCACAAAAAAAGACTCGAGATCAGACTCAAGAAGTAACGAATGAAACCGCCAGTGGCAGGAACTCCAAACAGTGGCAAAGGTGGCAAGGCGATGACGGTCAACACAAAACCCGGAACGCCGGTGATCGAACCTGGTATCACAAGCAACAACAAGCCGACAATCAGAACCGCAATTGAAAGTGCGATTGCAAAAAAACCACCCATTTTGCGAACAGTGTCGCGGTGAGCATCTATGCCGTCAAGTACGGCTGGCGAAGTTTTTTGAGTTTTTCTTGCGACTTTTGCCATGACTCAATCGTACGATCTTCAGCGTTCTGATTGGTTCATCGTTGGATTAGCAATATCAACAGTGTGTGCCACTCGCGCAGTTGAGAGAACTTTGCTCACAGAACTTGTTGCTGGTGGTGCATTTTTCTTGATACTTATGACGATGGTCATCGCCAAAAGTAAATTAATTCTTTTCGCAATTGTTGTTGTTTTTGCTGTTTTGGGTTTCGCGAATAGTTCAAGGGCGATTGGCGAACTACATCGCGTTGAACTCGGTCGGTATTCTGGGATTGCTCGAGTGATCACCGACCCGCAACGAGTTGGTGCGGCTACTCAAATAGTTCTCGACATTTCAGGCGACAGATTCGTGGTCTATGCCTATGGACGACCGTCATGGCGGTTGAGCAATACAAGCGTGGGTGAAACTATCTTCGTGTCAGGCTGGCGAAATAATCTCTCGTCAGTTCAAGCCGAACGATTGGTTTCAAAACACATTAAAGGAAATTTTGAAATCGAATCTATTGGCGAGCAAAAATTCATTGCGTCACCTATTAATCGCAGTGCTCAGCGGGTGCGAAGCCTCATATCTACTGGTGCAAAATCATTTCCGTTCGATGAGCAATCACTATTTACAGGACTCGTAATTGGTGATGACTCAAAACAGTCAGAACAAATGGTCTCGGCTTTTAGAAAATCAGGGCTTGCACATCTTGTCGCCGTGTCAGGACAAAATGTGGCTTTTGTTCTGACTGCACTCTCGCCATTGTTACGTCGGTTACGAAAAACAGTGAGATTAACCGTGACACTCGGAGTGTTGGTTTGGTTTGTCGTGATCACTCGTGTTGAACCGAGTGTGATTCGTGCGGCGGTGATGGCAGGGGTGGCAACCCTGTCGATTTCGCTGGGTCGGCCAACGCGAACATTGCGAATACTTGCGATGACAGTGATAGTTACAGTTTTTATTGATCCATTGCTCGCTTGGTCTGTCGGTTATTACATGTCGGTCGGTGCGACGACAGGATTATGTTTATTGTCTGGTCCTCTCTCGCGTGTAGTTCCTGGTCCGCGCTGGTTGGCATCACTATTTGCGGCAACTATTTCTGCACAAGTCGGTGTGGCGCCAGCAGTTATTTTTGTTTTTGGAGTTCCTGCCGCAATCGGAGTTCTCGCGAATATTTTGGCTGTTCCGGTGGCGTCTCTAGTGATGCTGGCAGGTTTACCGTTGTCGTTATTTGCGGGCGCAATTAGCGAAACTGCTTTTTCTTCGCTGGGCACGATTGTTATGTGGCCAGTACTAATTGGTGTGCGATGGGTCTGGTGGGTAGCCGCACTCGGTGAGCACTTGAGCGCAACTGGTTTCGTAAATTTTGGCATGTGGGTTGCGGTTTTGGCAATGATCTTGTTGTTGCTACACAGAGATGCGAGAGTAGAGGGGTGACAATTCATTTGATTACGGGTAGCGACCCGAGGCTTGTCTCAGACAAAGTTACAGAGATCACCCGTGGATTAATTAAGTCAATGAACTCACAAGAGAGTCGAAGCACAATCTTGGAGACTCATGACGCAGGTGCGACGTCGGCGGATCTTCGTGAGAACGCGATTCGTCAGGCGGTTGCTTCTGCGGAAACGATGTCACTATTCGGTGAAGAGCGAGTCGTTGTGATTAGAGAAATTTCTGAAGCAACTGTTGGTGAACTTTCGACACTCGTTAAGTATCTCGAGCATCCATCTGACAGCACGCATTTAGTTGTTAGCGCTTCTGGCAAATTGCCAAAATCAATTAGTGATGCGCTCAAACGATCTGGAGCGACGGTTATTGCGACTGAGCCTCCGCAGCGTCGCCAAGAACTCGTGACATGGTTCTTAGAAAAGTTCGCTGAATCTGAGTTGAGCGTAGATGCAGTTGCATTGAATGACATCATCGACTGGTTGGGCGAAGACCAAGCGCGTTTGCCGGGATTGATTGACACGTTGGTATCTGCGTATGGCACATCCAAGAAATTAACCAAACCGGACGTGTCAGTATTTCTAGGCGACGCAGGCAGTGTCAAGCCTTGGGATCTAACTGATGCGATAGATGCTGGTGATTCACCACTGGCATTAGAGATGTTGACGCGAATGATAGGAAGTGGAGATTTTCATCCACTGCAGGTGATGGCGATTCTGCACACACATTATTTGAAATTGATGCGGCTAGATGGGCCAGAATTGCACAGCCCAGCAGATGTCCTGACTTTAATTGGCGGCAAGAGTGAATTTCAAGGCAAAAAGTATCTCACGCAATATCGGCGCATTGGCAGTTCTGGGATATCTCAGGCAGTGCAATTATTGGCACGTGCTGATGTTGATTTGCGAGGGGGTAAAGATCTTGGCGAAGAGTTGACGATGGAGATTCTTGTCGCGCGATTGTCTCGCTTGGTTTCTTCGACTAAGTCAAGCCGGACGAACCGAACTTTTTCGCCTAAGCGAAACTAAAACTTATTTTGCGGCGGCTGCGGTTGCGTTAAGTTTGCGCATTAAGCGGCTCTTACGACGAGCAGCCTGCTTAGGGTGAATGATGCGCTTTCGGGCTGCAGTGTCAAGACGTTTAACAGCAAGGCGAAGTGCCTCGGCGTTTTCAGGTGTGCCTGCGGTCTCATTTGCGGCTTTGACTCGTGAACGCAATTCGCTTCGAACAGCCTTGTTGCGTTCGTTAGCTTTGGCGTTGGTAATGATGCGCTTTTTCTGAGATTTGATATTTGCCACGTCGCAAGGCTAACAGCGAGTAAGGGCTTGCCAAACACGAGCCGTGTAGAATTTGAACACCTCGTGTTCGTCTTATCTGAGACCTGCGTCGTGAAGATCAAAGTCTTAAAAGAAATGGCCTAATGGATTTAGCTTTAATAAGAAACTTCTCGATCATCGCCCATATTGATCATGGTAAATCGACACTTTCTGACCGAATTTTAGAGATGACAAATGCGGTTGAGGCGAGAGCGATGCGGGCTCAGTATCTCGACACGATGGATCTCGAACGTGAGCGCGGTATCACGATCAAAGCCCAAAATGTGCGCGTCAGTTGGAAGGGCAACACGCTGCATCTGATTGATACTCCGGGTCACGTTGACTTCGGATATGAAGTGAGTCGCTCGCTGGCTGCTTGTGAAGGTGTTGTGCTGGTGGTTGACGCCGCTCAAGGCATCGAAGCGCAGACTTTAGCAAACTGCTATTTAGCGCTTGAGAATAATTTAGAGATTGTTGCCGCCTTAAATAAAATCGATCTTCCGGCTGCAGACCCTGACCGATATGCGATGGAGATTGAAAAGGTTCTTGGCATTCGTGCTGAAGATATTTTGCGAATTTCAGCGAAGACCGGCCATGGAGTACCAGAGTTATTGGATGCAATCGTCGAAAGAATTCCCGCGCCGAAAGGTGACCCGGAGGCCGCGTTGCAGGCTTTGATTTTTGATAGTCAGTATGACCAATATCGCGGTGTGGTTTCGTCAATTCGCGTGATGAATGGTCGTATTAGTAGCGCGGACAAGCTGCGATTTATGCAAACTAACGCTGTGCACGAAGCACTTGAAGTTGGCGTGCGCCGCCCAGTGCCGTCACCAGTTGATGAACTTGGGCCAGGTGAAGTTGGATATTTAATCGCAGGAATCAAAGATGTTGGTGAAGCACGAAGTGGCGAAACTGTAACCCACGAAGCACGACAAGCAACTGAGGCTCTCGCTGGTTATAGCGATCCGAAGCCGATGGTTTTCTGTGGATTGTTTCCAATTGATGCTGACGACTTTGAAACTCTGCGTGAAAGTTTGCAAAAATTAAAACTCAATGACGCTTCAATTAGTTATCTGCCAGAGTCTTCAGGTGCGCTTGGTTTTGGTTTTAGGTGTGGCTTTCTCGGTTTGTTGCATATGGAGATCGTTAAAGAACGACTTGAGCGCGAATTTAACTTGGCGCTAATCGCAACTGCACCGTCAGTGCAATATCAAGTAACAAAAACAGACGGCTCGTTAGAAATTGTTGATAACCCTGCAGAGTTGCCGCCGACTGTGTATATCAAGTCGATTCAAGAGCCTTATTTTAAAGTGAACATTATTACTCCGAAGGATTACACCGGAACTCTTATGGACCTTTGCCAAACTCGCCGTGGCGAACTCGGCAAACTTGAGTATCTTTCGCCAGAGAGAGTTGAGTTGCACTATCTGATTCCGCTTGCTGAAGTTGTTGTTGACTTCTTTGATCAAATGAAGAGCCGTTCGCAGGGCTATGCAAGTCTCGACTATGAGCTCGACGGCTACCGCGAGTCAGATCTAGTAAAAGTCGATCTATTTCTAAATGCAATTGCTGCAGATGCTTTCAGCACAATCGTGCATCGCGATAAGGCTTATGACTATGGTAAGCGGATGTGCGAGAAACTCAGAGAGCTGATTCCGCGACAGATGTTTGATGTGCCGATTCAGGCTGCAATCGGCGGCAAGTTCATCGCTCGTGAAACAGTAAAGGCTAAACGTAAAGATGTTTTAGCAAAGTGTTATGGCGGAGATATTTCGCGTAAGCGCAAACTTCTTGAAAAACAAAAAGAAGGCAAAAAGAAAATGAAGTCAATTGGTCGCGTTGAAATACCCGGCGATGTGTTTATCTCGGCTTTAAAACTCGACGACTGATTTAAAAATAATTATGTCCGACAATCGAAGCGGTATTTTTCGCTCTCTTAAATATTTTAATGCGAAGATATTCTTTACCAGCCTTCTAGTTTCAAATATCGGTAGTTGGCTTCAATTAACGGCTTCATCGCTTTTGCTTTATCGATTAACTGGAAACGCAGCAAATCTTGGTTATAACGTCGCCTTTCAGTTTTTACCGATGTTGTTTTTTGGTACTTGGTGCGGGGCTTTGGCTGATCGTCATAATCGTCGACGGATTGCGATAATTACCCAAAGCGCACTTGCATGCCAAGCATTTTTGCTCGGAGTGCTCGATTTAGCTGGGCTCGTAAATGTACCTATTGTGTACGCGCTATCGCTTTTGCTCGGCGTCATCGGTGCATTTGATAATCCTGCTAGGCGCGGGCTTGTCACCGAACTTGTGCCACCAGTTGATTTGCCAAACGCGATGTCTTTAAATACAGCCGTGATGACTGGCTCTCGAGTTTTCGGTGCGGCAA
>WLFB01000055.1 GCA_009703975.1 Actinomycetota bacterium
AACTGGTCGCTTTTCTTCAACTATCGCCACGGTGCGACCGCGTACAGTGCTCAACCATTCTGTGACTTCTGTTGCGTTAGATACGGTGGCCGATAGGCAAACCAATTGCACAGTTGGGTCAAGGTGAATAATCACTTCTTCCCATACGGGCCCTCTATAGGCATCTTGCAGAAAGTGAACCTCGTCGAGTACCACCACTGCGAGTCGATTTAGGGCCTCAGATCGCGCGTAAATCATGTTGCGCAACACTTCTGTTGTCATCACCAGAATCGGTGCAGATGTGTTGATGCTGTTATCGCCAGTTAACAACCCAACTTCTGATTTGCCGTAATGCGCAACTAGATCATTAAATTTTTGATTCGACAACGCTTTGATCGGTGCAGTGTAAAACGCACGTTGCCTTTGCTGAATTGCCGCATCAATTGCATATTCTGCAATTAAGGTTTTTCCCGACCCAGTTGGGGCTGCTACTAATACCGAACTGCCCGCATCTAACGCATCAATTGCATCTAGCTGAAATTTGTCTAGGGCAAAGTCATATCTTGCAATTATTGACTCTCGACTCGGACGCGCCATTAGATTCTTTTATTAATTAGAGGTCACTCCTCGACGGCGAATTACGATGAAGCCAACAAGAATCGCGACAAAGTATAAAATCGTTAACGGTATTCCAAGAGCCATCAAAGTTATTGGGTCACCACTTGGTGTGATTACAGCGGCAATAAAGAAAATAATGACGATCGCATAGCGCCATTGCTTAATCAGCGTGCGCGGTGTTAGAACTCCGACTAGTTGCAGAAACACAATAAGTAGTGGCGAGAGAAATCCCACCCCGAACGCCAAAACCATCAAAGCAACCAAACTGACGTACTTAGTTATTTGAAATGCTTGGTTAACTTCTGTGCCTGACCAAGAAATTAAAAATTGCAACGCCTTCGAAAGTGTCCAATATGCAATTGAACATCCGAGGCTGAACAAAATAACAGCAGATGCGATGAACGGTATTGTGTACTGCTTTTCTTTCTTGTTCAATGCGGGCACAATAAATCTCCACAGTTGCCAAAGCAATACAGGCAACGCCAAAATTAATCCGCCGTAACCTGCGATTTTCATTCGTGCTGACAAGCCGTCTAATGGTCCGAGCGCGAATAATGATCCATCGCATTTAAAATCTGGACGACTCGCACAAAGGTCGCGATACGGTTTTGTCAAGAATTGTAAAACCGGGTCATAAAAAGCGAGTACTCCGGCAGCGCCAAGAGCTATTGCCAATATTGATCTGATCAGGCGCATTCGCAATTCGGCTAAGTGCTCCATAAGCGACATTGAGTCCTGCCCACCGGCATTCTTGGCTTCAGATTTAGTTGCCATTGGTTAGCTTCTTTTTCATAACCGACTTTTTCGCCAGCGTCTTTTTGGCTGGTTTCTTTTTGGCTGGCTTCTTCTTTGTAACTGACTTTTTCGCGGGTGCTTTTTTGGCTGCTGACTTCTTCACAGGCAGATTGTTTATCGTCGACCCTTGTGCTTCCTGAGCGACTTGCGGTTCGCTGGTCATGTCAAGCTCATCGTCGTTGTATTCCATGCGGTTGACTTCACTGTGTTTGCTTGGGTCTTCTCTGCGCTGTTGTTCGACTTGCGCCGCGCTGGCTGTCGCATCACTAGCATCTTTTGCTTGCTGGCCGGTAGCTGAATGCAGCGAATCTTGAGCTTTAGAAATATTGCTTCCGTCGTTATAAGGAATAAAGGTAGGTTCAACGATCTCTTTAGCGGCCGATTGAAACTCGCCTGCGGTGTCAGTGAACAAAGCTTTCATTGAGTTGGTTGTGCTCATCATCTCTTTGATCGGCTCATCCATCACTTTACGAAAGTCTGTTTGAACACCAGATGACATCCGCTTTAATTCGGCATAAAGTTTGCCCATCCGTCGAATTGCATCAGGTAACTTTTCGGGGCCGAGAACGACAAGACCAATTATCAGCAGAAACATGACTTCGCTGCCGGTCATATTAAACATGCTCAAAGTCTAGGAGATACCTTCGCATATCATTTGAGTGTGCAACAGCGACTCCCCTCTAAATTTGTGAGACCAATTTTGTTTGCTCATCGAGGCGCTATGGCCCACAGTGCCGAGAATACTCTTGAATCGTTTGAACTGGCACTGCGGCTCGGTGCTACCGGACTAGAAACTGATGTTTGGTTAACTAAGGATGGTCAGGTTGTCTGTGATCATGACGGCATGGTGAACAAGTTTTTGAGACGAACACCAATAAATAAATTTAATCGCGATGAATTAGCAAGTTCGATACCAAGTCTCGAAAAAATATTTGAAAGGTGTGGTACAGGTATCAACTATTAAATAGATGTTTGCGATGAGTAGGCAATAGATCGAATTTATGAATTGGTTTCGCAAGGCGGTACTGATTTCGTAAAAAGAGTATTTCTTTGTAGTCCAAACTATTCATTACTTTGCCAATGGCACGAGAAGTATCCGAATTTGCAACTAGTCAATTCGATTCGGCTAGCAAAGATTTCAGAAGGTCCTGAGCGTCGTTGCGCAAATCTTGCAACGCATGGCATAGTCGCGCTGAACATGCACCACACCGATTGGAACGGCGGGTTGGTTGCGTTGGCGCATCGTTTCGGTTTGGCGGCGTTCAGTTGGGATATTCAGCACGTTGAGTTGATTTGCGATGCATTTCGCATGGGGGTAGACGCGGTATTCAGTGATTGGACCGATCGTATGGTGGATGCCTACCGAACCGAATTCAGTGATTAGAGGATATTTACAAAAGTTTTAAATCACTGAGTGGCCAAAGCAATACAAACGCTTGACCGATAATCAGATCCTTCTTGATTGGCCCAAACATTCGGCTGTCGAATGATTGGGGACGATTGTCGCCCATCAGAAATATTTCGTCAGACTCAATTTTTATCGGCTCCATGTCGACAGTGCTACATCGATCAGCAGGATCTGTCATCTCGGTATCTCTGTTCGGCAAATATGGCTCAGCAAGTTCAATGCCGTCGATGAACACGACACATTTCGAAATTGAGATAGTTTCACCGCCGAGTGCGATGACACGTTTGATCAGGTCGTCGTGTTGAATTTCGTTGCCGTTTGGTATCGCACGATCAAATACAACGACATCACCGCGATCAATTTCGCCGATTCGATACGCCAATTTATTTACGAGCACTCGGTTATCTGAAAACATGGTTGTCTCCATGCTGGGTCCCGAGATATAAAACTGCTGTACGAGGAATACACGAATCACTATTGCAAATGCGAGGGCGAATCCGATCACACTAAACCACTCGAGAAACGCCCTGAATTTTAAAAAGATTCGCCGTTGAATAGAGATTTCTGTTTGACCTACAGAAGAATCAACCGATTCGACCGATTCACTGTCAAATTGCACGCTGTAATCGTAACGCTTCAGCGAAGTGAATTGTTATAGAGAAGTGAATTGTTATAGCGATGCGATCAACTTGTCAACTCTTTCATCCTTGTGCTTGAAAGGGTCTTTGCATAACACTGTGCGCTGTTGTTGATCGTTAAGTTTCAGATGGACCCAATCAACCGTGTAATCCCGTTTGCGTTCTTTGGCGCGCTTGATAAACGCCCCTCGCAATTTCGCGCGAGTGGTTGCCGGTGGATGTTCTTTTGCCTTTTCAATGTCTTCTTCGTTGCAGACCCGATCAACCAAGTTGCGATTTTCTAGTTTGTAAAAAAGTCCGCGGTTGCGACAAATATCGTGATATTGCAAATCAACTAATTGGGTTCGCGCGTCGTCGAGCGCCAAATCATGCTTCTTTCTAAATGCCTCGATCAAGTGATATTTGATCACCCAGTCAACTTCGCGATTCAGTTTTAGAGGATCATTTTCTATCGTCGATACACAGTGCTCCCACATTTCTAAGGCCTTCTTCTCGAGCGGCGCGTATCCATTCGTATCCGAAAACTTAAGAGCCTTGTCGAGCAGTTCGCGCTGAATATCTAATGACGACAACTCTCGACCAGAAGCAAGTCGAATTTTTCTTCTGCAGGTTATGTCTTGGCTGATCTCGCGAATTGCTCGAGTCGCATTCTCTAATGTGTAATCACGCAAAATATTCGGGCTTTCCTCCATCATTCGTAATACGCATGCAGTCGAACCTAATTTTAAGAAATTGGCATATTCGCTCATATTTGAGTCTCCGACTATTACGTGTAATCGTCGATACTTTTCTGCGTCAGCATGCGGTTCGTCGCGCGTATTGATAATCGGACGACTTCTAGTTGTGGCCGAACTTTGGCTCTCCCAGATATGTTCGGCGCGTTGGGCAATTGAATAAATTGGACCTCGTGAAGTTTGTAAAACTTTTCCTGCACCTGTAAAAATTTGCCTGGTAACCAAAAATGGAATCAATACCTCGGGATACCGATCAACATCGTCAGTGCGCGCCGTCAAATAGTTCTCATGACAGCCATAGCTATTGCCCGCAGAGTCCGTGTTGTTTTTGAAAAGATAGATCGTTCCGCGAATCCCCTCTTCGCGCAGACGCTGCTCTGCGCCTTCAAGAAGTTGCTCAAGAATTCGCTCACCAGCTTTGTCGTGAACGACGCAATCGTAAATTGAATCACATTCTGGTGTTGCATATTCTGGATGAGATCCGACGTCTAAATAGAGACGAGCGCCATTTTCGAGAAATACATTTGAGCTTCGACCCCAACTAACAACTTTTCGAAATAAATATCTCGCTACTTCGTCTGGGCTAAGTCGACGCTGACCACGCAAAGTACAGGTGATTCCGTATTCGTTTTCAAGGCCATAAATTCTGCGATCCATGATGAAAACCTAGTCAGCCAGAGTTGATTCAGGCGTGTTTGCCAGGCTGATCAGCCGATTAATTCTTCAATTTCGCTTTCAGCGATTCTTCGGAAACATCGTCGACGCCCATTTCTTTCGAGAACAGCGACTTCCAAATCAGCGTATTTAGGTTTTGCTTCTGCACCTGAAAGTGCAGCTATGGCATTTTGTAAAACAGTTTTCAGTGAAGTATCTGGCACGTAAACATTTTTGAGGCGGTCGGCAACGGCTTGTGAATCTCCACCCAAGACACTGAAATTATGCTCGTCTAAAACTGTGCCGTCATACATCACATGAAATAAACGATCAGCGCTTTTTTCAACACCAATTTCTGCGACGAGCAATTCAACTTCCATTGGTTTTGGGGCCTCACTGAAAACTTGACTAAGAATTTGTGCGTACTGATTCGTCAAACTGCGAGCGTCGACATCTTGACGTGAGAATTGGTAACCCTTGATGTCCGCAGCGCGTACACCTGCAACTCGAAGCTGATCGAATTCGTTGTATTTGCCGACACCTGCAAAAGCAATTCTGTCGTATATCTCACTTATTTTGTGAAGTGTTGACGAAGGATTTTCTGAAACTAGAGCTATTCCGTTGTCATACTGAAGCGCAACTAAGGCTCGACCGCGCGCGATACCTTTTCGGGCAAAGTCTGCCCGATCTTTCATAAATTGTTCTGGTGGTACGTAATACGGGGTGTTCATCGTGCACCAACTTCGGTTGCAATTTCACTGTAAATTTTCGCCGATGTTTCGTCTGTTACCTGACTCCAGCCTTGTTTCGTGATGGAGGCGATGACTGGATAAATTCCACGCATTGAATCTGGGCCGCCAGTGGCCGAATCGGCATCAGAAGCTTCCCATAAAGCCCGAGCGCAAAGTTTCACTGCATCGTCTGTTGACATTTCGCGGCGCCAAGAAATTCGCATCACCGTAGATGCATGCAGCATTCCTGAGCCAGTTGCTACGAAATCTTTCTCCTCGTACCGGCCACCGGTTACGTCATAATCCCAAAGGCGCCCAGAGTTTGTATGAAAATCAAAACCTGCGAATATTGGCACGACAACTAAACCTTGCATTGCAGCTGGCAAATTGCTCCGAACAAAACTTGATAACTGATTGGCTTTACCTTCGAGCGAGAGTGTTTGACCTTCAACTTTTTCGTAATGTTCAAGTTGAAGTTGAAATAACTTGATCATCTCCATTGCCGGGCCGGCAGCACCAGCAATCGCTACCCCGCTGAACTCATCAGCCTGAACGACCTTCTCCATACTGCGATGGCTGATCAAATTGCCTGAGGTGGCTCGCCTGTCGCCAGCCATAACGACACCATCTCTGCAACGCATTGCAACACAAGTTGTCGCATGAGGAATGACTAATTCATGATCTACTGAGACTGATCCAAAAGGCGACAACCCGACACGTCTGAGAAGTTCGCCAAAATTAGCGCCTGGGTCTGAACCTGCCTCGAAAATTGGCATCGACATA
Source organism: Actinomycetota bacterium (assembly GCA_009703975.1). Classification (GTDB taxonomy): domain Bacteria; phylum Actinomycetota; class Acidimicrobiia; order Acidimicrobiales; family Ilumatobacteraceae; genus BACL27. The sequence continues at coordinate 6,341 of WLFB01000055.1, forward strand.
GTTTTTAGGCTACGGCTACTGGCCGCCCTTCTGCACGTAGTTTTTTACGAAGTCCTCCGCATTTGATTCAAGAACTTCGTCAATTTCATCAAGTAGATCATCCAGTTCGGAGATCAACTTTTCACTATTAACGGCAGGTTTAACTTCATCAACGGTGTCGGTTTCGGTTTGAACTTTTGTTTGTTTCTGCTTGCGAGTGGTTTCAGGCATATGCGCACCATAGCGAATAATCAGCGGGTTGTAAACATCGCTTCTCGAATACGAGAAACTATCTATTAATCAATTGCTGGGTTTGAAGCTTGAACTAGAAACGGCATCGCCGAGCGCCGTAATCAAATCTGACGGAGTTGAGCAACGAGCGAAAAGTTCTTCGGTCATCGCCTTGGTTCCGCGCAGGGGTTCCATCATCGGGATTCTCTTTAGTGGTCCCGAGCCAATATCAAACACAACGCTGTCCCAATTCGCAGCGACCACATCATCCGGCCACTTCTCTAAACACTTGCCTCTGAAATATGCGCGCGTGCTGTCAGGTGGTGTGGCGCACGAGTTCAGAGCCTGTTGCTGTGAGACCAATATTTCGAGACCAGCACGCAACGCGAGACATTTTTCTGGGCGCATGTCGTGATACTGCAAGTCAACAGCCTTAAGTTTTGCATCTGTGTCGCGCAAATTATGCCTGGTCACCAAGCCATCGATAATTCGCTTCTTTGCAACCCAATCAACAATATGCGCAACACTCAGAGGGTCAGACTTTAGGCCCTCAATAACCTCTCGCCAGCGACGCAAAATATTTTCGCCAGTAGCTTGACCAACAGATTCAAGACCATAACTTTTCGCGTAGCGTTCAGCATGTTGGTACAGAGACTCTTGGATTTCAAGAGCGGTCATGCGTTTATCATTTTCAAGCAAGATCGACTGGCGTAGGGTCGGGTCATGACTGATTTGACGAATCGCGGGCACCGGATTAAGTAACAACAAGTCTTCAGGTAACTGGTTGTCTTCAATCATCGACAATAAAATTGCGGTGGTGCCAAGTTTCAAATATGTCGCGACTTCGCTCATATTTGCATCACCTACAATTACGTGAAGCCT
>WLFB01000056.1 GCA_009703975.1 Actinomycetota bacterium
TCGTGTGGGTGTTGCCACGCATTCGTGCCAAGTACGGCATTGAGTCAATCACAATGTTTTCTGCGGGCATCTGGTCTGCGAGTACTGCAGTTTTGGCTAGCACTACAAGTATGTTCGTAGCATTTTTTGCGCTTCTCGTTTGTGGCGCTTGCACGATGGCGATGCTTAATACGATTTTTTCAGCGTTCATGGTGCAACTGCCAAATGAGTTACGTGGTCGGGGATCATCGTTGGCGATGTTGATGGTCTGGTTGGGTATCGCTATTGGCACTTTCATCTGGGGCGCTACGACATCGATAGTTGGTGTCGGCGACGCGCTAGTTACGAGCGCACTCGTCAATATTGTCTTTGCGATCGTTAACCGATTTGCATTGCGGATAACTATTTCGCGCTAGTGACTAGCCAAAAACACTCTGCAGAAACTTAATGGTGGCGCTTGTTGCTAGACGATATGGCTCTGTGTCGCGATACGCCAGCCCAAAATGGCCACCCGTGATTTCAATCAATTGCTTGGGCGCATTGATCAAATCAAAACACCGACGATTAGTCAAAAGCTCACATACTGGTTGTTGGTCATCTGTGGCGATCACAAATAGTGTCGGCACCTTCAGATATTTTGCGGGCAGTCTTGGCTCGTTGAATTGTGCTTCAAGTTTGCGTTGCAGAATAAAAACTTGGTTAGACCAGTCACCGGGGTATTTCTTTCGCATCCGAGTCGTGTAACTAACGGCAGCGTCTCCCTCAACAATTACTGGCCCTTCGCCTTCATGAAGTCTGCACATTCGCACTGCTAATTCACGGGCGGGCACGGTTGACAAATCCAGAGCCGACCAGTTCTCTCGAAGCCAGTCGAATTTTTCGTTTGACGTATCAAATTTCGTGGCGCTATTGCCACATACAGGTGTGTATGCAACCACTGCTCGCACACGGTCATCGAATACGCCAATAAATTGCGCTCCGAGCGAAGACGCGCTTTCGCCAAACACGGCGATCTTTTGTTTATCAATGCCACTTTGGGTTGCAACAAAACTTATTGCATCGCGGTAGCCGCGAATCTGCAATAAATTGTCAAACCCATATCGTGGTGTGCCGTCACTTTCACCAAAATTACGGTGGTCAAACAGCAAAACAGCAAAACCCGCTTGTGCAAAGTCGTTCGCATAGTCTTCTAACCAAGCCGCCAATACCGAAAACCCGTGCGCCATCACGACAACAGGCACATCTCCAGCAATATCTACGGGGCGATATAACCGCCCTCGCAAAACTGCGCCCTCAGAAACAAACTCAATCTGTTCGTAATTTTCAATAGACATCGTGTTCCTGTCGGTTTGTATTGTCCAAATTTAGCCGTGCGCTGAATGAGATTAAGTCATACCCTTAGTGCCTCGCGCTTCACTGCTGTAATTACAACTTCTCAGTTGTAACTTAAAAATTAAGTATTTTAATTATTCTTTGAGCACAGTTAGACATAATGTTTCTGACTCCATTTCACTTAACAGAGTTACACATAATCTCTAGAGTTTCGGATTTCGCTGAAAACTTCGAAAGGCGTGTTGATGGCAGAAAGTGCAGTTGTCGAGAACCTTACAAGAACGCGTGCTCGCGCAATACAAGATCGGGCGGAAACAGCTGATCAGAAAGTTTCCACACGCCGCCGCTGGCGTATTCCCGAACTCGCGATAGGCGTCGTGTTGATGTGTGGTGGTGCTCTAGGCGCCATTTTGTTATCTCGTTCAGGTGATTCGATGGTTGTCGTTGTCGGCAGTGCTCACAATCTCGAACGTGGATTGCAGATTACCGCGCAAGATCTAGTTGCATTAGAAGTTCCTTCATCATTTGCGACTTCATTTGTGATGGGTGAGGATGCACAATCACTTATTGGCCAAACGATGTTGATCAACTTAAATGCGTCATCACCGATAACGACTGCAATGCTTAGCCCAACCGTTGGGTTGCTACCTGGTGAAGCCTTGACTAGCTCAGCCATCGATATCGGTAAGTTTCCAGTAGACCTTGCTGTTGGTGACAGCGTTCGGGTCGTCACCATTCCCGACTTAGCAATCAGCGAATCAACCGAACCATCAATGTTTGCAAGTGAAGTAATTATTTATTCGATAACACAGCTGAGTGATAATGATGATGTTGCTCTGGTGACATTTCGAAGTTCATTAGATCTTTCAATGGCGATTGCCCGTGCGGGCGAAATCTATCTAGTACGAGTTGCTGGTGTTGCTACTCAATTCGGCAGTGGTCAGCCATGACGGTTCTTGATCATCCACAAAAATCATCAATAGATAGACAGTTAGTGAATGCTTTGGCGTCAAGACTTGGTGACGTTCTTGCCGATGAGCGCCTTGACCGACGGGCTCGCAATATGGCTGATCCAACGAATGACGAAGAACATAATTTTGCGCGCACTGCAGTGCACGCTGAATTACTCCGTTTGTCTGCGGCACGACGCTCAGAAGGGCGATCAGTGTTGACTGTATTTGACGAAGTAGAAATTACTTCTGCTGCGATCGCACAAGTTCTTGGTCTTGGTCGATTGCAGCCGTTACTTGAAGACGATGAGATAAGTGATATTCATGTCCGCGGAAATTCAGTAGTTTGGGTCAAACTCCGCAATGGCGAGCGAGAGATGCGCGAACCAATTGTTGAAACTGACGATGAACTAATTGAACTTGTGCGTCGGGCGGCCACTCGGCTGTCTCGTCAAGAGCGACGTTTTGATGCCGGCACTCCAGAACTCAATATGCAATTACCGGATGGTTCACGTCTATTTGCGACAATGGATGTTTCGTTACGACCAAGTCTTGTCATTCGCCGCCACCGCTTTGAAATTTCAAGTCTTAAAGAATTACAACTTCGCGGTTTGATGAGTCTTGAACTACAAGATTTTCTCGGTGCTGCTGTACGTGCACGACGAAATATAGTCATCGCTGGTGGCACTGGCTCAGGCAAAACAACTTTGTTGCGTGCGCTGATCAATGAGATTCCAGTTTTTGAACGGCTTGTGACAATTGAAGATGCCTACGAATTAGGGCTAGATCACTTCGAACACCTGCATCCCGACCACGACTCATTGCAATCGCGGCCAGCAAATGTTGAGGGCCATGGAGAAATAACACTTGCAGATTTAACACGTATGGCGCTACGAATGGATCCGGACCGAGTGATTGTCGGTGAAGTTCGAGGAGCCGAAGCATTTCCGATGTTGATGGCGATGAGCCAGGGCAATAACGGTTCAATGTGCACGATGCACGCAGACTCAACTCGCTCGGTGTTTCCAAAACTTGCTGCATATGTTTCAATGGCTTCAACTGGTTTGCCAATTGACACAGTTAATTTGTTGCTATCAAGTGCTCTTCATTTTGTTATCTATATCAGCAGCACGGGCAGCGATCGTCGGGTGGCTTCAGTTCGTGAAGTGGTTGATTGCGAAGGTGCAAACATAATTTCAAATGAGATATTCGCTTTGAATTCGCAGGGCGAACTTTTAAGAACTTTTCCATTACGCGAAGCAACTCGTGAACTACTTTCAGCATTCGGATACGACGATGAACGCTGTTTGCCATGATCACATTCTTCGTCTGTATTTTCTGTGGTGCCGCCACTGGCCTTGGCGTGTTCATTGTGTTTCTCGCTATACGTGATGGAAAGGTAAAGATGAAAACAAAAGTTGCTAATCGGCAAGCAAACTTGAACCGCTCACTGAACATTATTATTACGCCAACAGTCGGTGTTGTGATTTTTTTGGTTACCCGCTGGCTTTTGGTTGCAGTTGTTCTGAGTTTGGTTTTTATCGCAGTGCCGGCACTTAAATCCAAACAGCGTCTACGTCGCGATGAGCGCGGATTGGCTGACGCAATCGCGACTTGGACAGAACAACTCCGAGACACTTTGGCGGGTGCACACGGGTTAGAGCAAGCGATTGTCGCAACTTCTGAGCATGCCCCGCTTGCTATTTCGGTCGCAGTTCGTCGACTAAGCGCACAAATTCAGTACGGCAAACTTAGCGACGGTTTGCGACGCTTTGCCGACGAAATTGACCATCCGATCGCCGATTTTGTCTCCGCCGCTCTGATTACAGCAACGAAATATCAAGCTCGCGACATCGCACAGCTTTTAGGCCACCTTGCTCAATGCGCCCGCGAAGAAGGGCGGATGAGAACTCGCATTTGGGTCGGGCGAGCGAGAACCCGAAGTTCAGTGCGCATTATTTCTTTTGTTGTTATCGGCTTTATCGCATTGTTAGTTATTTTCAATCGGGATTATTTGAGCGTTTACTCGTCACTTGAAGGCCAAGTAATGCTGAGTTGCATTTTTGTTGTTTTCGGGGTTGCGCTGATCATGCTTGATCAGTTTTCACGAATCGTCACTCCACAAAGATTCATCCGCCGTCGAGAAATAACCAACGTGTGATTGCCATCACGGTTTGTGGCGTCATTTGTGGTCTCGGGCTTTTCTTTGTCATTCGTCCAGGCGTGTTGTCAAGCAAAGCGAAGCGATTGCATGAACAATTTGAACAAGGCATGGTGTGGTTAGTTCGTCGGTCTCAAGAAAGACACCGTGCAGATTTGGCAGTGGTTGGTCATCAAGCTTCTGAGATGGTAGTAAAAAAGCTCGCCTCATTATTTGTTGGTGTTTTTGCAGGTTTTGGACTCAACATGTTTTTCTATCTGACTGCTGTCAGTATCTCAAAATTGATTGGTGTTGTGATTTTGGTGAGTGCAGGAGTGATGGGTTTCTTTCTCCCAGATAGTCGGGTGAGAGTTCAAGCAACTCGTCGGCGCCAAGATTTTCTACACGCTTTCTCAAGCTATTTAGATCTAACCAATGTTCTTCTCGCGGGTGGAGCAGGAACTGAAACAGCTTTGATTGCTGCTGCTGACGCAGGAGACGGCTGGTCATTTGCTGAGATTCGTGATGCTTTGACAAGAGCTCGAAGCGCACGAAGGTCACCGTGGGTTGAACTGGGCAATCTTGGTCAGGCGTACAACATTCCAGAACTGGCCGAGGTTGCAGGAAGCGTGCAACTAGCCGGTGAGCACGGTGCGCGTATTCGACTTTCTCTTTCAGCGCGAGCTGACTCGTTGCGCAATCGGCAAATGGGCGAAATTGAAGCTCAAGCCCAAGCTGCGACTGAGCGGATGGGAATTCCGATGGTGTTGTTATTTATTGCATTCATCGCGTTGATTGGTTATCCAGCAGTTCATTTAGTTCTTGGCAGTTTTTAGTAAGCCATTTCATGCAATTTTTTACACAGTTTATTAATGGGTTAGTTAGTTAGCAAAATATCAACATACAAACGGGGGAAATATGTCATCAATGAAAAATGTTTGGCAGTACTACTGGGTGCGGTTCACGGCCTCAGTGCAAAGTGATAGCGAGCGGGGTGAAGTCAGTGCGACAACTGTAGTTATGGCTGCAGCGTTAATTGCTCTTGCGATTGCAGTTGGGGCAACGATCACTAGTCGTGTAACCAACAAGGCAAACTCACTGAACCTCGGCTAGATAAGAAATTATCTCGGCCAGCGAAATTATTGTGATGACCACAACAAGCAGCACGATTGATCGGGGTGACACCGTTTTAGAAGTCGTCATTGCCGTGCCAATCGTGCTGACTTTGTTGCTTATTGCAGTTCAAGCCATGCTGTTTATGCATTCTGCGCATATTGCAACTCTTTCGGCCGCTAAAGGTGCGTCGATTGCTGCATCCGCAGACGGAGAAATCATTTCAGCAATTGACTCAGCGACGCGTACCGCAGCTGAACTTGGTGCTCAACTAGTCGGGACACCTTCACTTGTCGTAAACGATGGCTTTGTTGTGATGCGAGTGCGAGTTGCGGTGCCAAATGTGGCAGTGTTTTTCCCTTCGTCAGTTGAACGCGGCAGCGAAGAACCATTAGAAGACTTTGTCCCAGAAGGCGAACGATGATTTCGCAACGAGGTTCAGTCACAGTCGAACTGGTGTTACTCACACCGTTGCTTATGATTTTGGTGTTTTTTGGTATTTACGCAGGCCGCGCTTCTGAGGCGCTAATCCAAGTTAGAAATGCCGCAGATCAAGCCGCTAGAGCTGCCTCAAAAGGTAGTCGCTCACAAATACAGTCGACGGCGATTCAAATAGCCGAGCGTGCATTAAAAATGAGTGGCACATCCTGTACAAAAACAAATATTGAAACCACCGTAATCAGCCAAGGTCAAGACTTAGCCGTATCAGTAAAAGTTAGTTGTGAAATCAAAAGTCAGGACTTGGCACTACTCGGCACCCGCCCGCGAGTTGTCAGCGCATCGTCTGTTGAAGTGATAGATAGATGGCGAGTAGATACATGAAGGCCGATGACTTTGTTGACTTTAAGAAACTTAAAGATTCTCAGGATGGCGTTGTCACAGCATTTGTAGTTGGTCTCTTGATGACCTTTATTGTTTGTGCGGGGTTGGGCGTCGACGGTGGGCGATTAGTTGCTGCTCGATTAACTTTGGCGGATCATGCCGAAAACGGTGCTCGCTTGGCGGCACAAGAACTGACATCGCTGCGTACGGGTTCTCCAAAAATTGATCAACAAGCTGCGCATCGTTCAGCGTTGCGATATCTCAATGACAATAACTTAACTGGGGATATTTCAACGAGCACAAATTCTGTATCTGTGACAGTTTCGCAATCTGTAGAGATGTCAATATTGAAATTGTTTGGAGCTAAAGATCATTTGATCAGCGTTACTCGGCGAGTAGAACCGCGCGATCAATGAGCAATTTCAACTCTTTAAGTCTTCGCAACTTATTAAATTTGTCGCAACAACAACTAGTTATAGCTATTCTGCTGTTAATTTTATCTGCAGTCCTAGTGTGGATTCTGAGTCGAGGTTTATTTGACCTAATCAGGTACTTTGCATTTCGGTTCTCGCATCGTGAATCGTTTGTGCCAAAGAGTTGGTTATTTATAACGGTTCTTGGGTTGGCAAGTATTTTTATTATTTCGCGCGGCCAAGTTGCTCGGGCGACAACAACTGAGATCGTCTCTGATTTAGATGCACACCCAGAATCAGTACCAACATCAATACCTACTCAAGATTTAATTTCTATATTGTCATGTGCGGTTGTGGTGGCAGGTTTGATTTTTGAGATTGGTAAACGCCGCGGGGGCCAACTTCGCCATCTTCAAATCAATTCAATGCTCAGTCATCCGTCAGCAACAGCCGTGCGAACCGAAGTGGCTCTGCGCGCAACTCTTGATGTCAAATCACCTCTACTCGAGTCAATATATTTGCAAGCAAATTCTGTAAGCCCAATTTTTGTTCCCTTGGGTATCAGTAGTTCAAAACTTGTTTTCGTAGATATTGGTAAACAATCTGTAATCAATATTTGCACTCATGATCATCTTCA
>WLFB01000057.1 GCA_009703975.1 Actinomycetota bacterium
AAAAAGCGATCATTTTGGATTTTCTGAAACTGTGTCTTTAGTTCGTCGCGCGAGAAGCACCGTGCCGACCACTGCAACAACTAGTAGTACCGAGGTAACTTCAAATGCGACGACATATTGCGAAAAAATTGATTCAGCGAGCTGAATCGTGTTCGCATCAGAACCAGTGCTCGGGTCAGGAATTATGATGCCTGCTCCACGTTCGTGAAGTACATCACTGCCAGTCGCAAATGCAGCCACGAGAACACCAATTAAGCCGAGACTGACGATTACGGCAAGTGGGCGCTGGGTGGTAAGTGGTTCTGTTTGAAGATTTTCGACACGATCAACACCTAACAACATGATCACAAATAAAAACAACACGACGATAGCGCCAGCATAAACAATCACTTGTACCGCTGCAAGAAAGTGTGCCTGTTGAATTACAAACAGAACCGCCACACCAAAAAGTGTCAGCACCAAACTTAATGCCGCGTGGACCGGGTGCTTTCGAGTGATTACTCCGACTGCGCCAATTAAAACCATTAGTGCAGCACAACCAAAAACAAAAAGTTCCATTTATTCGCTCTTGTCTTCTGCCGGGCGAACGCCGTAACCCAATTCGCCACTCCACGAAACAACTCCAGTGAAGTTCGCATCGCCAGATGCAGCAGTAGCGCGCATCCAGCCTGATGTATTCAAATCTTCACCGTCGCGCCAATCTTCCCACGCGAGTTGCTGAGGTTTGCCAGAATTGTCAACGAGAAGTTCACTCTTTGTATAGATCGCATCTTGACGATTCGTGAATGAAAATTCAAAAAGCTTTGTTTCGGTAATCGCTTCAGTTGGGCAGGCTTCGACGCACAAATCACAATGAATACAACGCAGGTAATTGATTTCATAAATCCAACCGAAGCGCTCTCCTGGAGAGGTTGGCTTCATTGGATCATTGTCGGCACCACGAACATGAATGCATTTGGCTGGGCAAACTGCGGCACACAACTCACAGCCAATACATTTCTCCATGCCGTCTTCATATTTATTGAGAACATGACGACCATGCAGACGCTCCGGCTTCTCAAGTTTTTCGTCCATCTTGACGGCACGTTTTTTGTTGCGTCGAAACACTCGACCACCTGAGTATTGCGTTGTGACACGATTCTTTACTCCGCGTTGACGAAGCGTGACAATAAATCCGCCGAGGTATCCCATTAGAACATTGGTCCTTGTGTCTCACGCTGTCGCGCGCTTTGAGTAAATGCAGCTTGTAAAAGTAGATAGCCACCTACCATCACGACAACCGAGATAGATGTAACCAAAATAATGTTCCATTCGTTTTGTCGAGCCATGCGCTGTGATGCCAACAACATGAACCATCCCAGCGAACCTGGAATAAGAACCTTCCAACCGAGATCCATTAATTGGTCGTAACGCAATCTCGGAAGAGTTGCGCGGAACCAAATGTATATATACAGAAACACGAGTACTTTAACCAGCAACCAAAGCGTGCCCTCAAGAGCATTTGGGATGAGAGGTATATCAAAAACGAAATCTCCAAACGCAATCGGTTGTGGACCGCCAAAGAATAAAGTGACGATTAGCGCCGACATCGTGACCGTGTTCATAAATTCCGCAAGATAAAACAAAGCAAATCGAATTGACGAATATTCTGTGTTAAAGCCACCGACAAGTTCTTGCTCGGCTTCAACTAAATCGAACGGTGGGCGATTTAGTTCTGCTGTTGCGGCGATTAGAAAAATAATAAATGGCACGATGCCAGTTGAAATAACGTGCCACTGAGTGATCGTCGCTTGTGCAGCCACGATGCCACTTGTTGAAAGTGTGCCAGCGAGCAGTAACACGCAGGCCAAAGACAAACCAAGGGCTGCTTCATAGCTCACCATTTGTGCCGATGCTCGAACAGAACCGATCAGCGGATATTTCGAACCACTTGACCAACCTGCAAGCATGATGCCGTAAACAGCAATCGACGAAATCGCGAGCGCAAAAAGCACCCCAATTGGTGGGTCAGCGAGCTGAACTTTTGTTACGTGTCCGAACCAGGTAACTTCTCCATTATTGCCGTTGCGAAAATCTCCACCGAGTGGAATGATTGCGAACGCCAAAAATGCCGGAACGAAAGATAAAAACGGCGCAAGTGCGAAAACAAAGCGATCTGATCGATTTGGGATCAAATCTTCTTTAAAAAATAGTTTGATGCCGTCTGCCAAAGTTTGCATGATCCCAAACGGACCAGTTTTATTTGGTCCAATGCGATTTTGCATTCCGGCAATTGCCTTACGCTCAAACCACACCATCAACATGGTTGACAACAATCCGATGACGAATACAACTACGACCTTTAACAATACGATCAGCAAAGGCGCCCAAAGTATTTCGTCTGACAAAAGAGTGTCTAGAGCGATCACTTAATTTGCTCAATTCGAACGTCAATCACATCTGCCGCAATATTCAATAATGGACGAATATCTACATTTGTGTGGTTGTATGGCAACCAAGCGGTACCGCGATGAATTCCGCTATGAGCCCTGACTGGTAAGACAATATTTATTTCGTCGACACCAACTCGTATATTTGTTCCGTCTACAACACCGATACGAGCAAGGTCTAATGGGTGAACATAAATTGTTGACTCGGTAATTATCCCCACAAGCGAGTTACTCGTGATGGTTGATTGAGCCGCGTCATACATTGTTCGAGACACAATTAGTCGATAGTCATATGAATTTCGATCCACCAAAACTTTAGATCCACGCGAAATAGTTGCTAAAGCGTCATGAATCATAAGCACACCATCGCTTTGGATTGCCGCCTCATTGTCACAAGAAGCAAACTCTGGGATTGCCGAAATCATTTTCTGATGCAATTCATCAAGACTTGATACACCAAGATCGATCCCAAGACTCAGTCCAAGTTCGGTAGCGATCATCCAATCTGGACGCGAAGTGCCGCGTGGGGTGATTTGTTGTGTGACGTTACTGACTCGACCTTCGAGGTTCGTCGTTGTTCCATTTTTTTCAGCGAACGCCGCCGCCGGTAAAACAACATCCGCGTTTTGATTAGAACTTGTAATAAATGTATCGATGCTGATGACATTTCTAATTTGTGCGAGCGCCTGTTTTACAAGTATCGAATCAGCAACATCGGCGAGTGGATTTGCCCCGAGTAAAATTAAGCAATCAATTTTTCCGGCTGCGGCTTTTGTCAAAATATCAATTGCATCACCAGAATTTTGTTGAGGTGTGAGACCTACAGCTACTGCTCCCCGAACATTGCCGCGGCGCAAAACAGGAAGAATTTTTGCGTTCGGAATCGCATGAAGTACTTCGCCTAGAGCGTGCAATGTGAATGCTTCGTTTTCGGCCAAATTCGCGCGACCAACCACGACGACTACTTCACCGCGCTGAATTTGCTCTTGCATGTCTTTGGTTTCCAACGTCTCACGGACGACTTGAGCCTGACGACCTGGTTCAAATGCGACACTTCGCCATGCATACGGCGTCAAACCGGAGTCGTGCGAGGAGAACTCAATAATTCGTGACTTACGTTTTTGTGCCGCATCACGAATTCGTAGATAAAGAACTGGTAATTCTTCTTTGAGATCGGGACTCAACAAAATGATCGTGCTGGCTGCACATGTTTCGTCGATTGTCGCCTGTGCGAGGTTAAAAATTTCAGGAGTTAAACCATCACCAAGTTGCGAGTCTCGTTGATTGACCTTCAGTTCATCTGCCAACATTGCCCAAGCAAAGGCATCTTCGTTAGTGCCCCGTGCTCCACCGAGTATCGCCACTGAATCTGCATTGTTTGCGAGTGCGTGGCGAATAATTCTTGCTGCCGAATCAAGAGCGACTGACCATGAACTTTGCACAAGACCCGAATCAGATTTTATTAATGGCGTTGTGATTCGTTCGGTTGAATTAACCGATTCAAAGTTGTAGCGACCGCGATCACACAACCAGCCCCAGTTGACGGGGTCAACATCTACACCTTGAAACCTGACAAGTTCATCTCGGCTACTTTGCACAACGATGCGACACCCGACCGAGCACGAGGTGCAAGTTGTTTCGGTTTCATTTAAATCCCATGGACGGGCCTTAAATCGATATGGCTTTGCAGTCAACGCACCGACTGGACAAATTTGAACCGTATTGCCCGAGAAATAACTACTGAATGGTTCTTCAGGAAACGTCATGACTTGTGTGTCATTGCCACGACTAGTAAATGAAATCAGCGGATCACCTGCAACTTCGTCGGCAAATCTCGTGCATCGATCGCACAAAATGCAACGCTCACGATCAAGATAAACAATGTCACTAATAGCAATTGGCTTTTCGTAGTGACGCTTCTCTTCAACGAACCTGCTTTCGCCGGGTCCGTGGCTAAACGCCTGATCTTGCAAAGGGCATTCGCCACCTTTATCGCAAACAGGGCAATCAAGTGGGTGGTTTGCGAGCAATAACTCAAGCACGCCCTCTTGAGCTTTTTTTACATTGTCTGTAGCGGTACGAACGATTTGACCTTCAGCAACTGGCGTCATGCACGACACAACCATCATGGGCCCGCGCGGTGTTTCTACTTCAACTAGGCACTGTCGACACATGCCGACAGAACTCATGCGAGGGTGGTAACAAAATCTTGGGATGAAATCATCTGTGCGATCAGCAGCAGCGATAATCACTTCGCCTTTGCGAGCCACAACTGGCTTGTCGTTAATCGTGATGTTCACGAGATTTGGGTCAACAACGATTTTTTCTGGATCAACAATTGTCATGAATGTACACCAGCCGTCGCAACCGTCTTGACAGACGAAACCGATGTCACCGGAATCGTCACACGCTTGGTGACACGTGATTCAAATTCACTTCTAAACAATGTCAACGCTGAGTGAACTGGGGCAAAAGCCGATGGTCCGACAAAGCAAATCGTTGTCATTTTGTATGGGAAAGGCACGGCGGTTAAACCTAGCTTTTCATTTGCAGCATGTGGAAAGTCTCCGGGACAAATCATCGCACCGACTTCGAGGAGCTGCTGCAAGTCAGCATCAGTGCCGTCGCCGTCAACAATGCGACGCATAATTCTTTCGAGCCATGTTCCACCTTCGCGACATGGTGTGCACTTGCCACAAGATTCGTGTGCGTAAAAATGCGTGAGTGTCAGTGCTGCTGCAGGAATATCTGTCGTTTCATCCATCACTATCACGGCGCCAGAACCAAGCATCGAGCCGGCGGGCCCAACTTGACTTGCCTCGAAAGGTAAATCCAATTGATCAGCTGTAAACCATGGAGCAGAACCTCCACCCGGCACAAACGCCTTGAGTTTGTTGTCATTTTTAATTCCACCGCAAAACTCTTCACCGAAAATTAGATCACGAAATGTTGTTATTCCATTAATGATTTCAAAAACACCTGGCCGCTTAACATGCCCAGAAACTGCAACCATTCGGGTGCCTGGTGATGTCTTCGTGCCGATCGCTGTGTATGCAGCAACACCGTTGCATAACAACCACGGCAAGTTGGCGAGAGTTTCAACATTGTTGACAATCGTCGGTTGACCGTACAGTCCGTTAACAGCAGGAAAGAATGGTGGCTTCAAGCGGGGCATGCCACGATTTCCTTCGAGACTTTCGATCAGAGCGGTTTCTTCTCCGACAACATAGGCACCTGCACCCCAATGCAAAACAATGTCCACAGAAAATTTCGAACCAAGAATATTTTTGCCGACATAGCCGGCGGCGTAAGCGTCGTTCAGTGCAGTTGCCACGCGTTCTTGGGCAAGCGCCATTTCGCCTCTTATATATAGGAAGCATTGAGACAACCCAGCGGCGTAACACGCAATCAAACAACCTTCAATAAGTTGATGTGGATCGCGCTCCATTAGCAATCTGTCTTTATAGGTTCCTGGTTCGCTCTCGTCACCATTGACAACCAGATATCGCGGCCACACTTGTTGTGGGGTTAATCCCCACTTTGTTCCGGCTGGAAACCCGGCACCGCCGCGACCAAGTACGGTCGCACTTTTTACTTCATCATGAATTTCACTTGCTGGACGTGTTAGCGCAGCTCGCAAACCTTTGTAGCCATCAGTCGCCAAGTAGCGCTCAATAGTAAACGAATCGGCAAATTCAAATCGTGAAGTAACAATTTTCGGGCGATCGCCCGATACGAAACCTGGAGCATGCTTGAAAGTTGTACTCATAATGCCGCCTTGCCGTTTAACCAAACCGGTGACTCAGTAACGAGTTCTGGAGCGATCGCGCCGACCGCCCGATCGGCAGGTATTACTTGACGAACTTTTGAAAGCACGCCGTGCGCGGGGATCTCATCGGATAGTTTTCCGGTTTGTAGATCGTCAATCAGATTGTCAATATCTGCTGGTGTAACACGTAAGCGATATCGATAATTGACTTGTAGACACGGGGCCTCTGTGCACGCCGCCTGACATTCTGCGTGAGCGAGAGTGAACATACCGTCTTGAGTTGTGCCACCTGCTTTGACACCAAGTCGCTTTTCTGCATGATGCATTAGTTCCTCGGCGCCCATCAAAGCACACGACATCGTTCCGCATATGTTGATCAGATATTTTCCGATCGGTTCAAACCGAAACATTTCATAAAAAGACGCCGTGCCGTACACCTCGGCAGAAGTGACTCCAACAAGTTCGCCGAGATGCACCATTGCATCCTTGCTGATGTAACCGCTTTGCTCTTGGGCTAAATGCAACAAAGGGATCAGGGCCGATTTTTGGCGTGGATACCGAGCAATGATCTCTTTGGCTATCACTAGATTTTTTTCAGATAAACGACTCATCGATCAACCTCACCAAGAACTGGATCAACTGAAGAAATAACGGCTACTGCATCAGCAATCAACCCGCCATGCATCATTAATGGCATTGACTGAATATTTACAAAACTTGGTGCACGCACGTGCATTCGATATGGAGTTGATGAGCCATCGCTGGCAATATAACAACCAATTTCGCCTCGTGGGCTTTCAATTGCGACATATGCTTCACCTTCGGGCACTTTGAAACCTTCAGTGAAAATTTTGAAATGGTGAATCAAAGCTTCCATTGATTCGTCGATGCGTCCGCGAGGCGGTGGAGTTACTTTTTTATCCTGAATTCGATAATCGCCTTGTGGCATACGGTCCAAAATTTGTCGAACGATTCGCATTGACTCACGAATTTCATTGAGACGAATTGAGTAGCGATCGAATGCATCGCCGTAACTGCCGACGATTACATCAAATTCAACTTCGTCATAATGCAAGTACGGCAAATCACGACGGAGATCCCAAGCCAAACCTGTGCTTCGTAATATTGGCCCGGTTGCACTTAATGCAATAGCTTCATCACGAGTAATCACGCCAAC
>WLFB01000058.1 GCA_009703975.1 Actinomycetota bacterium
CGGGATAGACCTTGTTTTGAATTTCGAAGTGCCGTGACCTCAGCGAGCAAGCCTTCGTTCATCATCGTATGCACACGATCGGCTACACGCTGAGCAAGTCTTTCGCGGCTCCAACGTAGGCCAATTTGAATTACACCATTGTCTGGGTATGCACTCGTACCAGGGCCAAAACTACTAAATGGTTTGCCGCTGCCGATGCAAACTTCGAGCGCTCGAACAATTCGCCGACGGTTTGAACGTTCAATCTTTTGTGCAGCGTCTGGATCTAGATCATTGAGTCGCGCAAACAAAGTCGCCGTATTCGATTCTTGTTCAAGCAACACTCGAGTTTCTGGAAACTCACCAGGTAAAACTAAATCATCAATCACTGCTGTCAGGTATAACCCAGTGCCGGCAACAAACAACGCTCGACCATTTACCTTTGCTATTGACTCAAGCGCAATCGTCGCACTCTTTTTAAATTCCGCAACCGTAAATCGCTCGTGACTATCAACCAAGTCAATGCAATGATGCGGCACAAGTGCTTGATCTCCGGTAGTTGGCTTTGCAGTGCCAATATTCATGTCTCGATAAACCTGCATCGCATCTACTGCCACAATGTGTATTTGTGAGCTAGCCGATGTCTCGGCCTGCGCAACTGCCATCGCCACCGAAGATTTACCACTGGCTGTTGGGCCGACAATGACTACAGGTTTGGTACTCATTTAAAAACTTCTAGTGATCGCCAAGAATCAAATGCCACTTGAGACGGCAATTCGCACTTTATGTGTTGGCACGTCACCGACTTCAATTAAGTGACCAGACAAATGAAACCGCGCCGCATCAGTTACTTCGACCTTCGCATAAGTACCCACTCGCAGACTTTCTGGAGAGCTGAAATGCAAAATTTTATTTTGACGAGTGCGACCAGTTGTCAAGTGCGGATTCTTTTTACTCATTCCTTCGACAACAACATCTTCAATTCGACCTATTCGTTCACGATGTTTAATCACTGCAGAATGATCGAGAACTATTTTTAGTCTCTCGTATCGCTCGACTGCCAACTTCGGGTCAATGAATTTATCGACCATCTGCGCAGCTTCTGTGCCTGGCCGTGGTGAAAAGATAAAAGAAAATGCCGAATCAAAACAAGCTTCAGCGCAAACTTCAACCGTCTGCATGAAATCTCGTTCTGTCTCACCAGGAAACCCGACGATTACATCGGTTGTAACCGCAAGGTCGTCAATCATCGCCCTGGCTTGCACGAGCTGTTTCAGATACCGCTCAGCGGTGTAGCCACGATGCATTAGCGCAAGCACATTGTCTGAGCCAGATTGCATTGGATAGTGCAGATGCTCGACAACATTGGGTGTCTCAGCCATTGCCAAAAAAGTATCCTCGCGCATATCTTTTGGGTGCGGACTAACAAATCTCACTCGACGAACACCATCGACTTGCCCAACTTTGCGCAACAGTTCGGCAAATTGTGGTCTCGGCTTAACGCTCGTATCACCGGCTGCACGTGCCGACATCGAAAGGTCACGCCCGTAGCTGTTGACATTTTGACCGATTAAAGAAATCTGAGTAACGCCGCTACGCGCCAGCGATTCAACTTCGGCAAGAATTTCAGATGCCGGACGCGAGATCTCTTTGCCGCGCACGGCAGGCACGATGCAATAAGCACAGGTATTGTCACAGCCGATCTGGATAGTCACCCAAGCGTTATAAGAAATCTCTCGGCGCATCGGCAATGCACTCGGAAACATCGTGTGATCATCAAGAATCGCCTCCTCGAGAATCTCGGTGACTGGTCGCCCATCTCGGGTTTGTTCGAGCAACTCAGCTGCGCGGTGCACATTGTGCGTGCCGATAACAACATCGACATACGGAGCACGCTTTCGAATTGCATCACGGTCTTTTTGCGCCAAACAGCCTGCGACAAGAATTTGTCTACCGTCTTGCTCTGTCTTCCAGTTTTTCAGCTGGCTCAAAGTGCCATAAAACTTGTCATCGGCATTTTCACGAATACAGCATGTGTTAATCACCACGACATCTGCTGTCGCAACACTGTCGACATTTGTCATTCCGTCAGATTCAAGAAGCCCAGAGATGCGCTCTGAGTCATGCTCGTTCATTTGGCACCCAAAGGTGCGAACGAAATAGTTGCGGGTCACGACTGTTCTATTTTACAGGTGTAATTTCGACACACTCGCCGGCATCACGACCGACGGACCCCGAAAGGCCCGCCGGCCGCAATGGCATTAGCGATTAATGGCGGGCTATAACTGAATTGGTTGATCGTCTTTAGCCGTGAAAGCCTTCTTGCTCGCTTTCTCTGCGGCTGGTTTGGCTGCGGCTGGTTTGGCAGTGGCGAGCACTTCAGTCTTTTCGATCTTTGAGACTGTGTCGACCTTGTCGGTTTTGTCGATCAAGTTGTCGACCGAATTGACTTTTGCAACCTCGGGCTCAACGACTGGCATTGATTGTCGGCGAACTCGATCTGCCATCTGGACCATTACGTCTGTATTCGCAGAAAGGAACTGCTTGGCGTTCTCGCGACCCTGGCCGAGTTGCTCACCGTCATATGTGAACCATGCACCAGACTTTTTGGCGATTCCCATTTCGACTGCCATGTCAAGCACTGCGCCTTCGCGACTAATGCCCTTGCCATACATAATGTCAAACTCTGCCTGACGGAATGGTGGTGAAACTTTATTCTTCACTACTTTTACACGAGTGCGTGAACCGACGACTTCAACGCCGTCTTTGATTGTTTCAATACGACGAATGTCAAGACGAACTGACGAATAGAACTTAAGTGCGAGACCACCAGGAGTTGTTTCTGGTGAACCAAACATCACACCAATTTTTTCACGCAACTGGTTGATGAATACAGCAACTGTGTTCGACTTGTGCAAGTTGGCCGTGAGTTTGCGCATTGCTTGACTCATAAGGCGAGCTTGCAGACCCATGTGACTGTCACCCATCTCGCCTTCAATTTCGGCTCGTGGTGTAAGCGCAGCAACCGAGTCGATGACGATCACATCGAGCGCACCAGAGCGCACCAACATGTCAACGATTTCAAGCGCTTGCTCACCAGTATCTGGCTGCGAGATCAACAAATTGTCGGTGTCAACGCCAATGGCCTTTGCATAAATAGGATCCATTGCGTGTTCTGCGTCAACATAAGCGCAGATACCGCCATTGCGTTGGGCTTCGGCCACGATATGCATTGCCAAGGTTGATTTACCTGACGACTCAGGACCGAAGATTTCGACGATGCGTCCACGTGGAACGCCACCGATGCCGAGTGCGATGTCAAGCGGCAACGCACCGGTTGGGATGAACTCAATCTCGAGGCCTTGCTTATCGCCCATGCGCATGATCGACCCTTTGCCGAACTGCTTGTCGATTGCACCGAGGGCTACTTCGAGGGCTTTGTCTTTTTCATTACTCATATTTACTTGCCTTTCGTTTGTTGTTGGTAATTATCGGAGAAACTGTTATTTGGTTTAGAATTGAGCACCTTAGGTGTGGGGTGTTGTACGCAACCTTACACACGAACAGATGTTCGGTCAAGCATCCTAAAACCTATACAGAATAAGGCTTTAGGCGTTCAGTTTATTCGGTGGGGCTGTTCGCTAACTCGCCAGATTCAACAGGACGCATGATCAGGTCTACCGCTAGCCATGTCGTATACGAAATTGGGAATCCAAAAATGCCGACAAATAAAGTGACACCAACTGTTGAAACTAGTACTTGAACAATTGCAAGATCTGGATAGCTAGTCACGACACCGATCACAAGCGTCGCGATCAGCGAACCGCCAGTCAAGACAAAATTGATCGCGAGAGCACCGAGTGCAAAACCTTGCATGTTGCGTTGCCACAATAGTTTGCAACCACGACAACGATCTTGAGTTTTAAACCATGAAATAAAAAAAGCGCCAGGTTCGCCACAGTGTGCGCAGCGTCGAATTAATCCACGACAAAACATTCGTAAAACCGACGGAGAGTTTTGCGCCATCGTCAAATTTTATGGCTTGATTTATCTCAGACTAGAAGTTCATCAACAAATTCTTGAAACACATTTGCATAGTTCAGTGTTTCAGCTTCGCCATGCATTATTGAAATCAACCACTGCTCATCAAGACCAGGTGGCAACATCACACCACGATTTATTCCGTGTATCCATTGAGCATATGCAAGATCAAAATCTGTTGCTTTGTAATCACGATAATTTTGAATCGGTTCGCGCGACCAAGTGACGCAACCCTTGGCGCCAAATTGCACAACATTTGCGTCGACTCCAGCACGATCAATAACACCGGCACACGCATCTACGATTTTGGTGTTCAAATCAATCGCGGATTGTGTTGCCTCGCGCGTGCAAACTTCGCGCAGAACTGCTTTAGCTGCCGCCATACATAACGGGTTGCCGTTATATGTGCCGAGATGGACGACTCTGCCATCGGTGATCGTGTCCATGTATTCGCGCTTTCCGCCGAACGCACCGAGCGGCAATCCGCCGCCAATCGATTTGGCGAGCGCAACAAGATCAGGAGTTACGCCAAGTACACCAGTCGCGCCACCCCAACCTGAAGTGATGCCAGTTTTTACTTCGTCAAAAATTAGCAGTGTGCCGTAGCGCTGCGTAATTTCGCGTACCGCTTGCAAGTAACCAGGCAACGGTTTACAAATCCCAATATTTTGCATCACAGGTTCAACAATGAAACATGCAACGTCACCCGAGCGCAGAACATCTTCAAGTGCCTCAGGGTCGTTGTAGGGCACAACGATTGTCGTCTTAATCGTGTCGGCGGTGATGCCAGCACTTGACGGCACCGAAAATGGCCTTCGCGCAGGGCCGGCCACTGAAAGCGGCGGCTTCATCGAAATCATCACTTCGTCGTGATGCCCGTGATATCCGCCTTCGACTTTGACGATTTTGTCGCGGCCAGTTGCGGCGCGAGCCACGCGGATCGCGTCCATCGTGGCTTCAGTGCCAGAGTTAGTGAAACGCCAAAGCGGCAGCCCGTAGCGCTCGGCCAGCATTTCGGCGACCTCGGAGTTGTCTTCACAGGGCGAAACGAACAGTGTGCCGAGATCGAGTTGTGCATCAATCGCACGGCGAACAGCAGGGTTTACATGGCCTGCAAAAAGCGCACCAAAACCCATATCAAAGTCGGTGTAGCGGTTGCCGTCAACGTCTTTCATCCATGAGCTACCAGCCGACGCAATGACTATTGGGTATGGGTCATATGACTGGAAATTGGACGGGACGCCCAGTGGCATTACTTTGCGGGCTCGCTCTGTAGCGCGCTGCGAACCTTTTGTTCGCTCGGCGTACATCGCCAGCTCTCGGGTTGTTATCTCCCTTGCACGTTGCGCAAGTGGTGAAAACAGCGTGGAATCCATCGCTGTCATGGTTATCAACTCCAGTATTTAGTTGTTAATAGCCTACCCGATGGCAGAGTTTGTAGCGAGTTCGAAACCTCAACGGGCAGTAGGGATTTTCATAAAATTTCAAGATATTTAATTTTTCTAAATAAAAATGAGCGGTGGAGCGAGGCACGAAGTGTGGCACACTGAATTGTTCGTGGTGGGCGTAGCTCAGTTGGTTAGAGCGCCAGGTTGTGGTCCTGGAGGCCGGGGGTTCGAGACCCCTCGTCCACCCCAACAAAATTTATTGCTTTTCGGTGTAGGCGTTTGACCTATTAGAGTAACGGTGCGTTATCGCTCCTCTAGCTCAGTTGGTAGAGCAACGGACTCTTAATCCGCAGGTCCTGGGTTCAAATCCCAGGGGGGGCACTATTGTCATGTACGAGATGAATGCGATCATTTTGTGCGGCGGTCAAGGAATTCGCCTTCGACCGTTGACAGCAGACATACCAAAACCCCTCGTGCCAGTGCGCGGTCGGCCAATTATTGATTTCATTATTGAGTTTTTGCGAAACCAAAATGTAACTGACATCACAATTGCTGGCGGATACTTAGTTGAAAAACTTGTACAACACTTTCACGACGATGAACACGTCAAAGTTATTGACACTGGTGACTGCGACATCATTGATCGCCTGAAATTACTTCTTGACGACGACGCAAATGAAACACTTGTGCTTTATGGCGACACTCTTTCAGATGTGAATCTCGTTGATCTTTTATCCGCTCATCACAAATCAAAATGTGAGGCCACTGTTACTGTTTGGCCGCTCAAAAGCAGTTTCGGTGTTTTTGATATTGATGAGGCTTCATGTGTCATTAATTATGCAGAAAAACCAGAACTTGATAAGTGGATAAATATTGGCTACTTCGTGCTCTCCAAATCGGCAATCTCGACACTCGGGCAGTTCAAGACATTTGAAGAATTTCTCACAAGTCTGACTTCGCGTCGGCAGTTGCACGCCTTTCAGCACCGTGGCATCCACATCACAATCAATTCGCGAGCCGAACTCGAAGAAGCCGAAAGTGAATTGATCTGTTGAACGAGATAACGGTGATCGTGCCTTACTTTAATGAGGCAGAAGTAATTGTTGAAACACTTGAGAGGTTGCGAGCGCAAACTCTGGCACCTTCGAAAGTGATTATGGTGAACTCTTCGTCAACTGATAGTTCGTCGTTAGTAGTTGATCAGTGGATCACTCAAAATCAAAGTTTGCTTGCCTGCCCATTTCATAATCTCAACTCGCGCACTAATACCCCTGGCGGCTCTAAAGCCGCCGGAGTCGACATTGCGACAACTGAATTCGTCGCCTTCATGGACTGCGGCTTGAATTTCTCACCAGATTGGCTTGCGTTGCAATTTGCGATGTTGACCAGCGACTCTGATGCCAGTTGGGTATCAGGTGGGCTAATCACCTCTGGCGAGGGGATAACCGACAAGTGTGCGATTGCACATACTTACGGGTATCGCCGATTTCGGCCATGCATGCCATCAAGTTTGCTTAGGCGCAATATTTTTGAAACTGTCGGCAGATTCAAAGACTTGCGAGCCGGTTATGACGCACAGTGGATTCGTGATGCAAATCGTTTTGGTCAAAAGCGATTAATTAACGAGTCTGTGGTCGTTTCATATTTTGGGACAAGTTTTGCTCCAAACCTGTGGAGAGTTTTCAAGAAGTCAATCTTGTATGCAAGACCTACATCACGTAGCGGAAACACGAAAACGCCATCTGTATATATCTCAGCTGCAGCAGCGGGTTTGATCGTTGCAATATTTACGCCGTCGCTGTTCGTTGTTGGTGTGGTGGCTTATTTTTTCGCCCGTCTCGGTCTAGCTTTCAAGAAGTCGAAATCTAATGCGGTCTATTTTTTGCGACCAGACCGGTTAGTGATGCTGTTACTTACTGGCGCAGCATTGGATTTCGGCAAATTCAA
>WLFB01000059.1 GCA_009703975.1 Actinomycetota bacterium
GTTTCACAAGTAACTGGCATCCCGCGGGAGCATCCACGACAATGACCGCAAGAACGAATCAGAGTTACAACAACTTGATCGCCAACTTTTACAGACGTGACCCCAGAACCGACTTCTTCGACAACGCCAACACTCTCGTGCCCAAATATCGCCGGCAAAGTTCCGCCCCATGCGCCGTCGGCATATGAAATGTCACTATGGCAAATAGCAGTTGCAGCAATTTTGACTCGCAACTCTCCGGCTTGTGGTTTTGCCAATGTCACTTCTTCAATTACTAGTGGCTTACCAAACTCTCGACAAACTGCTGCTTTCACTTTTTCAGACCTTTCAATATGTTGGATAAGTGCTCAATTTTTATATTCCGGGGATTCAATTTCAAGGATTTCGGTGAGCGCCGCAAAATGATGCTCTGCAGACTTCGGATACTCTAGCCATTGTTTGCAAACCAATGTTGCAGTTTGATCGTCAATCAGTGCAAGTTCGCGACCAGTTGAAAGCGCGAGTACCTGCAATTGCGCCGCTTTTTCGAGATAGTACAACTCATCAAAAGCTTCTGCCACCGAATTACCAACCACTATCACACCGTGATTCGCAAGGAATAATACGCTTTTTGAGTCACCTAAGACTTTTGCAACGCGCTGACCTTCACTGGCTTCAAGCGCCATTCCTGAGTAGTCACGGTCATAAGCGATGCGCTCGTAAAACCGACATGCGTTTTGATCAAGCATCAAGAATTCAAAGTCACGCAAGCACGCCAACGCAGTCGTATACGGCATATGGGTATGCAAAATGCACTTGGCATGTGGCAACAGTCGGTGTAACTGGCCGTGCAAATTAATTGCCGTTGGGTCAACTAATTGACTTTCGGCGATACCAAAGTTTTTTGCATTCAAATCGACCAACACGAGATCACTCGCCCGAATCTGCGAAAAGTGACGACCGGCGGGGTTAATTAAAAAGTTTTGCGAGTCTTGAGAAATTGCAAAACTGAAATGATTCGCTGTTGCTTCGTGCATCTCGAGCTTTGCCGCCCAGCGAAACGCAACAGTTAAATCGCGTCGAGCAGACTGCTCAGCATTCATTTTTTAAATCTATTGCAATCTGTCAGGAAACCCAGGTGCTCGCAAGTCTGTACCAAGTGCATCTTCAAGAAGTTTGACAACTTGCGTTGACCACACGTCACCTCCGTATTGAGATTTCGCACGAACGAACGCTTGTTGCACTGTGCTCGCAACATCTAGAGGCACGCCAAACTTTCGACCGTACTCCATTGCAAAACCCATGTCTTTGAGTGCGAGATCCATTGTGAAGCCAATGTCGTAACTTCCGTTGAGAATAACTTGACCTTCGGTCTCATGCACGAAACTATTGCCCGAACTATTTTTAATTACTTCGTACGCAATGCCTAAATCAATGCCACCTTTTTTCGCAAGCATCAGTGCTTCACCACATGCCACAAGATGAATGAACGCCAACATATTTGTGATCACTTTGATCACAGCGGCACTGCCAAGTTCGCCGACATACAAAACTGGCTTGCCCATTGCTTCAAGCAAATCTTTATGAGCCGCAAAAACTTTTTGGTCTCCGCCAACTAGAACGGTGATGTCACCTTCGGCTGCTTTATGCACGCCACCGGTAACTGGCGATTCAAGAGTATTGAAACCCAACTTGTTTGCAATTTCGCCGAGTCGCAATGTCTCACTGCGGTCGTTTGTGCTCATGTCAATCCATGTTGCGCCTTTTGCTAATCCGCAGAATATTCCGTTTTCGCCATCGACTACAGCATCAATTGCGCGCGGCGATGGCAAACAAGTGAATACAACTTCAGAAGCTTGAGCGACTTCCTTTGCAGAATTCGCCCACTTCGCGCCCTTGGCAACAAGCCCATCGCCAAGTGATTTATTTAGATCGTGAATTGTCACGTTGTGCCCTGCGCGAATCAAACTCGCCGCTAAATAAACACCTAGGTGTCCGAGGCCGATGAAACCGCAATTGCGTGGTGTAGTTGTTTTGCTCATAATTGAATCCAAGTCGTCTTAAGGTTTGTGTATCCCTCAATTGAATACATCGAACGATCGCGCCCCGTGCCAGATTGTTTAAATCCGCCAAATGGTGTCGTAATCGAACCCTTATCAAAAGTATTAACCCAAACAGTGCCCGTGCGCAACTTGCGCGCAATTCGGTGGGCTTTTGTTATGTCGCGAGTCCAAATTGATGATGCCAAACCATATTGGGTGTCATTGGCAACTTGAACTGCCTCATCTGCGCTTGAAACTGCGACCGAAACCAAAACTGGGCCGAAAATCTCTTCGCGCTCAATTCGCATGCCTGGCTTAACATCGCGAAACACAGTTGGCGGAATAAACACTCCACCTTTAACAGGCTCAACACGATCGCCGCCAGAGAAAACTTTCGCGCCTTCTTGCTTGCCGATGTCGATGTAGTTAAGCACCCGATCAAACTGAGTCTTATCGACGATTGTTCCCATCGCGGTTGTCGGATCATATGGATCACCAGGCTGAATTGATTGACCAACTTTTGTGATTTTTTCTAGCAGTTCGTCTTCTATCGATTTCTCAACGACGAGTCGAGTGCCGGCATGACATGTTTGACCAGAGTTATAAAACACTCCCCACGCAATCGCCGATGCTGCTGCGTCAAGATCTGAACAATCACTCAAAACAATTTGTGGTGTCTTTCCACCAAGTTCAAGCGAAACAGACTTGCCATTGCTCTCGGCGGCATATTTTAAGAAATATCTGCCGACTTCTGTCGAACCAGTGAATGCGAGTTTGTCAACATCCATGTGCAGACCAAGTGCTGCACCCGCAGTTGGTCCGTAGCCCGGCACAACATTCAACACACCCTCAGGTAAACCTGCTTGCACTCCGAGTTCAGCGAAAAATAAAGCTGACAATGGCGATTGCTCTGCAGGCTTCAAGACAACTGAGTTGCCCCCAGCCAACGCGGCGCCAACCTTCCATGAAGAAATAATCAATGGATAGTTCCATGGCACAACTGCGCCAACAACGCCGAGTGGTTCTCTCTCAATTAGTGCCAACGCATCGCGCGGCACCGGAGCAATTTGTCCATACATCTTGTCAATAGTTTCGGCGAACCACTGCAAGTTGCTGGCAGCAGATGCCATATCAACATTCACAGAATCACCAATTGGTTTACCAACATCCATTGTTTCAAGCAACGCAAGTTCGTTTACGTTGTCGCGCAACAGCTGAGCCCAACGCAACATGATATTTTTACGATCGACTGGCGCCATTTCGCTCCATACGCCAGAGTTAAAAGATTTTCTTGCCGCCGCAACTGCGCGGTCAATATCTACCGAGTCACCTTCGGCAACATTTGCGGCAACCGTGTTATCTCGCGGATTAATTGACTCAAATGTCTTGCCACTCGCAGCGTCAACAAATTTGCCGTTGATGAACAGCTTCGTACGAGTAACTTTTTGAGTTGAACGCTTTGTCCACTCTTCGCGGCTAAGTAGGTCTGTCATCTTTTCACTCCATTACTTTCTCGTCTGATAGTCAAGCCACGACGCTATCAGTGCGACCTGCCAGAATATAGCCGTGCCAGTTTCACAAGCGAACCAAACAGAGACAACATGCTTGTTGGCTATCGCCTCGGTGCATCGAACTGGATCAACTCTGCTGTGTTCGATTCTTCGCGCCACCGGCATGGCTGGAATGCCGATGGAGTATTTAAATATTCACACCAAAAACTTTACGAATTTTCGAAACGAAAATAATTTGCCGACACTAAACATGCGCGGTCGTGTTGTGGGCGCCGTGCGAAAACTCTCTGGACGAAATGCGTGGCGCAATATCAACTATTTTTCCGACTCATCATGGCGCGCCTACCTCAATCGTGCGGCCGAGTTAAATACAACCCCAAATGGTGTGTTCGGTATCAAGATGCACTGGAACCAATACGACGAACACATGTTGCAACGCGGACTAACTGCCGATCATTGGGGTGCACCAATCAAATGGGTGCGAATCTCTCGTGACAACGAAGTGAGACAAGCGATCTCATTGGTTCGCGCCGAGCAATCAAATCAATGGAACAGCAACATGTCGGCAACCAACGAACCGGTTTACAACGAGCAAGAAATTGTGAACGCACTACATACGATTTCAAGTGCCAACAAAAGTTGGGATCGGTATTTTGCTGAGCACCATATAAACCCGTTGCATCTGACTTACGAACAATTAACTCGGGAGATGGATCTAACTGTTCGCCGAATCATGGCGCATATCAACACAAATATAGAAAATGTGCCAGCGCCACAAACTAAACGCCAATCAGACGGGGCGAGTGCACAATGGGAGCGTCAATTTCTTGAGGCCCGACCCGAATTCAAGTCTCGCGCTGCCACAATAGAACGGTGAGCATTTCAACAATTTTTGATCAATCCCAATGGACAGAGGTCCAAGGATTTTCATTTCGCGACATCACATATCACCGCGCCAAAGCCCACGGCACAGTAAGAGTTGCATTTAACAGGCCAGAAGTTCGTAACGCATTTAGACCAAGCACGGTTGACGAGCTTTATCGTGCACTCGACCACGCCCGACAAACAACTGATGTCGGATGTGTTTTATTAACGGGTAACGGTCCTTCGTCAAAAGATGGCGGCTGGGCATTTTGTAGTGGTGGCGATCAGCGAATTCGCGGAACAGACGGTTACAAATACGAAGACGGTGACGGTGACATAAATAAAAATAGTGCAAGCACTGGTCGATTGCACATACTTGAAGTGCAGCGACTGATCCGATTCATGCCAAAGATTGTTATCTGCGTCGTGCCAGGTTGGGCTGCAGGTGGCGGACACAGTCTGCATGTCGTTAGCGATTTAACTTTGGCAAGCAAAGAGCACGCTCGCTTCAAACAAACTGATGCAGATGTCGCTAGTTTCGATGGAGGTTTTGGTTCTGCGTATCTTGCCCGCCAAGTTGGGCAAAAATTTGCGCGCGAAATATTTTTTCTCGGACGCGAATATTCAGCTGATGATGCGCACCGAATGGGCATGGTCAACGCGGTGGTGCCCCACGCAGAATTAGAAAAAGTCGCACTTGAATGGGCATCTGAAATAAATGCAAAGAGCCCGATGGCCCAGCGAATGCTGAAGTTCGCATTTAATGCAATCGATGATGGCCTTGTTGGTCAACAAATTTTTGCAGGCGAAGCAACTCGACTTGCATACATGACTAGCGAAGCAACTGAAGGCCGTGATTCGTTTCTCGAAAAACGTGACGCTGACTGGTCAGAATATCCTTGGCATTTTTGATCTTGCGACTTGTTTTATGCCGCAATGATCACAACTATTACTTCTAGTCAAGATCCGCGACTCGACCCACTTCGACTTGGTGAGCGACAACTAACTACGATCGCTCAGCGTCGATCAACACTGGCAGCCGGTCGATTCATCGCAGAAGGCGATTTAGTAGTTGCTCGTGCGCTCGCAGCCGGCTACAAACCAGAGGTTGTGCTGTGTGATGCTGAGCAAGCAAATCGTTTCGCTTCAGACATCACAACTTTGGGTGGCCAATGTCTGACCGCTGACATTGAAATTCGTCGCGACGCAACCGGTCTCGGTGTGCCATTAAGTGCGCTCGGAGTTTTCTTTCGTCCGACGCCTTTAACCCAAGACGAAGTACTGAGTACGGCGAAGCGAATAATTATCGCTGAAGCAATAGATAACCCGAGCAACATTGGCGCAATTGTGCGATGCGCAACTGGTTTGGGCTGGGATGGTTTGATCTGTGATACGACTAGTGCCGACCCGTTATCGCGCCGCGCACTTCGAGTTTCAATGGGTGCTGCATTTAATTTTCAATTCGCACGAAGCAATAACATCGCTGAAACTTTACAAAATTTGAATCAACGTGGCTTCGCAGTGCTTGCTCTCACTCCAAATAGATTGGCTACAGATTTATCTGAAGTTGTGCTGGAACCAAATAGACCCCGAGCACTTGTGTTCGGCTCTGAGCGTGCTGGCCTTAGCGATGAGGCGTTGGTGTGCGCCAACTATCAAGTACGAATCGAAATGAACCCTGCGATTGACTCGCTCAATGTTGCAGCCGCAGCTGCGATTGCGTGTTACGCGCTGCGTTAACACGGGCTAACTTGCGCTAACTTGCGCTAGCGCGGATATTCGGCTGACGAAATTGGTAACCCTGTGTCGTTTCGCAAGTGCTCAGCAGCCTTGACAAAATAATCAGTGAGTTCTTGGCGAATTAACTCGTCTTGAGACAACTCATCAACGGCAGTCAACATATGCAATAGCCATTGATCACGCTCAACTGGCCCAATTCGAAACGGCATATGACGCATCCGCAATTTTGGATCACCACGGTTTTCGTTAAACATCGGTGGGCCTCCCCAATATTGGGCGAGAAACCAAGTGAGATGAAGCCGCGCTTTCTCTAAATCATTTGGTTCGGCATATAAAACTATTAAAACTGGGTCGACAACGACGCCTTGATAGAACCGATCAACAAGTCGTTCAAAGAACGGCAAACCTCCAACACGCTCAAACAGCGAGTTACTTGAACTCAGGATCTTGCCATTCTGGAAAAACATCCGACATATCGGTTGACACTTTCATCGTGAAATTAGCGGCACGCTTTTCTAGAAAACTACTCACACCTTCGCGTGCATCGGCAGAATTTCCACGCAGCATTATGCCTCGCGACTCTGCGCGATGGGCCTCCATAGGGTGTGATGCACCAAGCATTCTCCATAACATTTGTCGCGACATTGCAACCGAGACAGGCGCTGTGTTGTTCGCAATCTCAGATGCGATCGCACGGGCGGCTACCAATAAATCTTCCGGGGCGTGAACACTTCGCACTAGCCCTGACTCTTTAGCCTCATCTGGGCCAACCAATCGCCCAGTGAAAACCCACTCTGTCGCACGAGAGATTCCCACAACTCGCGGCAAAAACCAGGATGAGCACGCCTCTGTGACAACACCTCGACGAGTAAATACAAAACCAAATTTTGACGCATTGCTAGCCAACCGAATATCCATCGGCAAGGTCATCGTCACGCCAACACCAACTGCTGGGCCATTGATCGCACCAATCACAGGTTTTTTACTATTAAAGATTCGCAACGAAACCAGACCACCGCCATCACGAGGTACTCCAGGTACACCTTCCACATCGCTGCCACCGCGACTAAAAGTTTCACCGCCAGACGAGAGATCAGCACCTGCACAAAAAGCGCGGCCGGCCCCAGTCACAATTACCGCACGAACGTCATCATCAGCATCAGTCAAATCAAACGCAGCAATAATCTCGTGCAACATTTTATTTGTGAATGCATTCA
>WLFB01000006.1 GCA_009703975.1 Actinomycetota bacterium
ACCCATCGCAACTGCGCCAACTGCAATGTGTGTGCCGACCGAGTGATCTGAAAGTCCAACTCGACAACCAAATTTTTCAACAAGAGTCAACATCGCTCGAAGATTTACATTGCTGGGTGAAGTCGGATAGTCAGTAGTGCAATGCAGAAGTGTGACCCGTTCTTTTAATTCGTGCCTTCCGGCATCGCTAGACAGAGCTTGTTTGCAGGCAATAGTTGATGCTTCTGAAGTTTTATCGGTGGTCATGCCAAAAGCAATTACCCCCATCGCTAATTCGATTTCGTCAATCGTGCTCATGCCGGTTGAAAGAATTATTCTGTCGGCACACCTTGCAACTTCTAACAAAAATGGCGCGTTTGTAAGTTCGCCTGATCCAATTTTGATTGTTGAAAGTTTAAGATCAGAAACTAAAAATTTAAGACTGTCAATGTCAAACGGTGTTGAGAGAAACTCGATACCACTGGCTTTGCAATATTCAAATAGCTCGCGTTGCTGGGTGTGCGACAACTCAAGGCGCTGCAACATTTCTAGTTGCGTTTCTTGGCCACCGGTCTGCGAAATTTGATAGTCGGCTTTTTTGGCGCTATTTGTAACTATAGAACTGGCTACAAATGACTGAAATTTAACTGCATCTGCTTTTGCAACTACCGCTGCATCAACAAGTTGTCGAGCAAGACTAATTGAACCGTTATGGTTTACTCCTGCTTCGGCAATGATAAATGTGTTTGGTGTTTTTGTCATTAAAAATTGTCGAAGAATATTTTTTGTGTAGTCAACTTCGTATTTTTTATCGTATCGGCGATGCTATTTGCGGTGTTGCCAGAGCCGTATTTGCTTGTAGTTGCAAGACAACGTGCCTTCCACGAGGGAGAAAGTGCTGTCTCAATAGCGGTACGAATTTCGTTATGACTGAATTTGCAGTCAATGATCGAATCAGCGCGAAGCCGACCATCTTGGCGCGTGCCGATATTAATAGTTGGCACATGAAGTGCAGGAGCTTCAATGATTCCGCTCGAAGAGTTTCCGATAACAACATCAGCAATTCTCATTAAGTTGAGATAATTTTTTTGACCCAGTGCATTGTGCAGAACACGGCGTTTTGGTTCGCGTAGTACAAATTTAGATATCTCATCATTCACGTATTTGTATCCAGGGTCGGCATTGACACCAGTAAACACGATTGTCGCTTGAGCAAAATGATCAAGCGCGGTGAGTAATTCGGTGATTTCAGTAGTCATCGACAATTCGCTTCGTGTCGTCGGATGAACCGTTACCAGCAACAATTCTTGTTGAAGTTCTATACCGATTACAGATGCCAGCTCGTCACGTGTCATTTTTTCAATATTTAGTAAGACATCAACTCCGAGTGCTCCAACATTAAAAACTGTGTCCGGTGATTCACCAAGTTGAATCAACCTGCGTTGATAATCTTCTGCCGCACAAAAATGAAGATTAGACATCTTTGTGATTGCATGTCTGATGCTGTCGTCAAATGCACCGGTGGTGACTTCTCCGCCATGAATATGCGCAATTGGAATACCTAAAATTAGGGCGGCTTGGGCTGCACCAAGAATTTCGTATCTGTCGCCTAATACGACGACAAGGTCTGGTTTGAGTTTTGCAAAAGCATCGGCAAGTTGCGATGTAGCCCGCCCCAACGCATGAGCTATCTCAAGAACCGAATCAT
Source organism: Actinomycetota bacterium (assembly GCA_009703975.1). Classification (GTDB taxonomy): domain Bacteria; phylum Actinomycetota; class Acidimicrobiia; order Acidimicrobiales; family Ilumatobacteraceae; genus BACL27. The sequence goes on from WLFB01000006.1 coordinate 1,688, forward strand.
CAGAAAGTTCAAGATCAACTAAAGCATCGGCGATGAACCCATCTTGTTCTATGAACTTAATTGTTGAACCGTGTCGTGCAGATAAATGTGAACCAGTGACAATAAGTTGAAAATCTATTTGTGAGTCTTGCCTAAACAAAGTCATCAATGGTGCGAGCAGGCCGTACTCGGCTCGTGTTCCGGTAACTACACAAATTTTTCGGTTTGAACTCATAATCCTAAGTTTGCGCTACTTGGCACATTGATTAAAGAATTAAGAAGCACTTGCGCGACTGGTAATTCAGCGCGAGGCGAGTTTTCGTACATCGGCAACTGATGCAACAGGTTCCATGCTGGTCGACACAAATATCCTTTTGCACGCGAATCTGTCAGCAACTCATTTCGAGTCTGCAAGTTTGGTTTCTTTAGCCGAACAGTATTCAGCCAATAATTAGAAGTTGTCCTTTTTGGTTCGCTAACAAACTCGAGAGACTCTGAACTTTTCAGCGCAATGTCATATTTATTGGCGAGGTTTCGCTTGTTGAGTAAAAATTCGTCTAATCGGTCGAGTTGAGCGCAGCCAAGGGCGGCATTTATATTTGGCATTCGGTAGTTCCAAGCAGTTTCGTCATGCATGAACTCCCATTCGTGTGGGAGTTTCGCGGTTGTGGCAAGATGGCGAATTTTTATAGCAAGCGATTCGTCATTCGTAAGAATTGCACCACCACCGCCAGTTGTGATGGTCTTGTTGCCGTTAAAACTTAAAATTCCACAAACACCAAATGTTCCGGTGTGTTGTTTGCCAACATAACTTCCGAGCGACTCGGCTGCGTCTTCAACTATTGGCAAACCAAATTCTTTGGCGACCAAAGAAAGTTCTTTAATATCCATTGGGTGCCCAAACGTGTGCATCGGCACGATCGCGCCGATTCGTCGACCCGTTTTCGCGTTTATCAATTCATCGCCTTGTTGAGTTGTCGCTGACGCAAGGTGTTTTCGTAAAGCGATTGGATCTAACCCAAGTGTGACCGGGTCGCTGTCGGCAAAGTGCGGGGTTGCACCGCAATGCGCAACCGCATTAGCTGTTGCAACAAAACTTAGCGATGGGATAATCACTTCGTCACCAGGCTTGATGCCTACCGAGTGCAGCGCAAGATGAAGTGCACAAGTGCCGTTAACAATCGCGATTACATGTGCAGCACCGGTGATTTTTGAAAGTTGATTTTCGAAACGAGTGATGAACTCACCAACTGATGAAACCCAGCCAGATGATAAACACTCGGCAACCATTTTGTGTTCATGAGGACCAATATTTGGCTCATGCAGAGCGATCGTTGATTTTTCTGCTGGTCCTATTACGGAAGTTAGTACTTCAAGAAATTCTCGTGTCGGTAGATCGTAAGTCGTCATCTATTTAAATGTTGTACCGATCTGCCTTGTATCGCGACAAATTACTCGGGTCTGAGAACCAGTCAATTGTTCTTTGTAATCCGATTTGAAAACCTTCGGCACCGTCCAACGACGGCTTCCACTTGAGAAGTTTTTCGGCTTTTTCAATTGAAGCGTGCAGTCTTTCAACTTCAGAATTTTTAGGGCGGTCACGTTGTTTGTCATTGGCGAGTTTTAGATCAACGCCCATAAGTTTGGCGATTGTTTTGGCGGTGTCTTCGACAGAGATTTCAAAACCACTGCCAAGATTTATTGTTTCGCCAATAATTGCGTCGCTTTCGGCAGCGGCGATGAAGCCAGATGCTGTGTCTTCAACAAATGTGAAGTCACGTGTTGGGGAAAGTGCGCCAAGTTTTACTTCTCGGTTTGTTGCAAGTTGACTAATAATTGTTGGGATAACCGCCCGCGCGGATTGTCTCGGCCCATATGTATTGAACGGTCGAAGAATTCCGACGGGTAGATCAAATGAAGCATGAAAACTTAACGCAAGTTGATCGGCACCAACTTTTGATGCCGCATATGGCGACTGCGGATGCAATGGGTGCTTCTCATCGATTGGTATGTATTGCGCAGTGCCATAAACCTCGCTTGTTGAAGTTTGTACAACACGCGAAACATTGTGTCGTCGCGCGGCCTGCAAAATATTTAATGTGCCCTTGATATTTGTATCAATATATGTGTCGGGCGAATGATACGAATATGGAATCGCGATTAATGCAGCGAGGTTCAAAATTACTTCTTGGCCGGAAACGGCAGCATCAACTCCGTGCGGGTCGCGAATATCTCCAGCGAAAACATCAAGGCTGTCACGAACGGATTGGTTTACATCATCAAGCCATCCCCAAGAATTGAAGGAGTTGTAAAGAACAAATGCTCGCACTTGATGTCCGCGTTTAACGAGTGCTTCTACTAAATGCGAACCAATAAATCCATCTGCGCCGGTTACGAGAATCTTCATTTGTTATTGACCTATTGATCCGGTCAGTTTGGAGACCAAAACTGCCAATATCACTGAAATGAAAACTGCTAACACGACTCCAGAGAAGATGCTAGTGATGGCGACCGCACCTACTGATCGGATATTCCAAGAATTTGTCGTCAGTGAGGTTAAATTGGAGTCTTGATTCTCCACTTGCACCGCACGCGATTTAGTTGTATTGGAATTTCGATTTTTTGTGACCAACCACAACGTAATCAGGCTCAGCACGATGATCGCGAGAGACCTGACCGTAACATCAAGGACGGTAAGTGACATGAGTTTCGACACAACCACGACTGCTCCTAGCGTATCGCCGGAGGTACCTGAAGAGCATCAAGACAAGGATCAAGTAGTTATTGCGCCGCGTCAGACGAACATGTGGTGGGCAATACCAATGTTCACAATTGTTTGGATAGTTACTAGTGCGATAATTATTTCTTCACTGGTTCGCGTTAACTTTTGGGAAGTTGCACCTGGTTCTGCAGAGCAAGTTAGCTCTAGATTTTCGTTTGACAAAGATGCTCTTCAGCTTGCAGATCGGTACAAGCCAACATCGCCAGTTTTATTCGTTACTGCATTTGGATCAAAGCTCTCCGCACTTGACGCTTTGCTCGGCACGCTAGACCCAGATGTAGATGTATTGAATCGCGTACAAAAATTCGGCGATTCAACACCTGATCAACAGAAGAATCTCGGATATCAGTCAATGACAACTGCAAAACAAATTGCAGAATATGTCGCCATGAATCGTTTGGGCTATGAGGTGTCTATTACTTATGGAGAATTAGTTATTGATCGATTTGTTTGCGAGGCCAAACCGCGTCCACTTAGTGCGTGTTTGCAACTTGGAGTTGGCGACACGATCACATCTTTTGATGGCATCAAGATTCCATCATTGGCTGACCTGCTTCCGCTTATGAAGAATTATTCGCCAGGCGATGTCGTTAAATTAGAAATCACACCTCATAGAACTACCGATTCAATTACCAAAGAAGTCGAGTTGATTGCCAGTCCAGATGATCCAAATCGTACGATTATCGGAGTGTGGCCTGCTGACACGCGAATTGTTAAGTTGCCATTTGAAGTTGATATCGACACCGACCTGATTGGTGGGCCATCTGCCGGTCTTGCCTTCACATTGGCTCTATTGGACGAGTTAACTCCTGGCGATTTAACAGGTGGAGTTAAAGTAGCCGCGACTGGCACGATTGACGGCGACGAAACAGTTGGTGCGATTGGTGCGTTGCGTCAGAAAACAGTTGCCGTCAAAGCCTCTGGTGCCAAAGTATTTTTTGTGCCGAGTTCGCAATCAGCAGAAGAAATTGAGGTGGCCAAGCGGATTGCGGGATCAAAATTGCGTATTGCTCCAGTTGCAAATCTTGGTGAAGCGCTAGCAATTCTCAAAGAGATGGGGGGCAGCGACATTTCTAATGACGCGATAGAGCTCTAGTCAACGTTTAACCTTATATATATGGCGATTACATTCTCGCGCCCTGACCCTTCATCCCCTGGTGCGGTTGGGTCAGCACAATTCAATATCGCGAGGCGCGGGTATGACCAAGGTGAAGTTCGTGACTTTTTGAGGATGGTCTCGGCCGAGTTGGCCAGGCTTCAAGAGCGAGAAAGATTTTTAGAAAGCGAAATGCGCGCGATGCAAACTCGTGGATTGTCTGATCCCGGTGTTCTCGATGAAGCAACGGTTACAACGTTGCTCGGCGAAGAGACAGCTCGTGTTTTGTCTGTTGCTCGAGAAGCAGCACAACAGATGCGCATGCGTGCTGCAGAAACTGCGGAGAGATTGGTGCGCGAAGCAACTTCCGAAGTTGCAAGGTTACGTGAAGAAGCTGAAATTGAAAACGAGCGTCGGCGAAGTGATGCCTTAGACGACAGTGAATCAGAAATAGAACTTGCTAAACAGCAAGGTCGCGAAATGATAAACGAAGCTCGCGCGTATAAAGAGAAAATGTTGACTGAGCTCGCACGGCGTCGCGAACTTGCGAAACAGCAAATCGAACAATTAGTTCGCGATCGTGATCGGTTGATGTCAGCATTTGAACGCGCACGGTTGGCAGCCAATGATGTGATGGGTGACTTGACTGAATTTGATGAAGCGGCTGGAGATCTAAAGCAAGCCATCCCTGAGGGAGTGGTTGACGAATCATTGCACAATGTTGTGCTTTTTGATCGAGAAAAATTCGAAGATGACACTTTGGATAATTTGCGCCCAGAAGTTGCAAAGTTTTCTGACTTTGAATCATCGCAACAGATAGAACAAATTTCGCTCACTACAAATGACAAAGAGTTAACTTTTGTTGCCGAAGAACCTTTTTTGACGTCGTCAACTGAATCGCAAGTTGAATCTGGTTTATTGCAAGAACTAGTAGTAACGCAACCGGAAGTAATGCCGGAAGTAGAACCTGAAATCAAATTAGAAGACCGGCCAGAAGTAGAACTAGAAGTAAAAGCAAATTTACTGCCAGAGACAAAACTAGAAGTAAAGGCAATGGCACTGCCAGAAGCAAAACTAGATGTAAAGCCAGAACCAGATGAAGGCCATAGAGCGAATGTCATTCAGTTATTCGGCAGAACTTCACGTCGCTTGCATCCTTCAACTGATGCACCGCCAACTGAAGTACCAGAAGTAAAAACAGAAGTCATTGACACTGTCAAAGCGCTCGACACAAATACGAAGTCGGAGCAAAAGACTGCAGTAGCTGCGCCAAAAAAGTCAAATGTGGATGACCTCTTTGCGAAATTACGAGAGTCTGGTGCGAGTTCTGTGGCAAGTTCAATTAAACAAGCCGAGCCTGTTCAGAAAAAAGTCGTTAAGTCTGACGTGCCGAATGCAACGACTAGTACGACTAGTACAACTAGTACAACGAACCAAACACCGGTTTCGGTGAAGCCGGATCCGCAGATTTTTACAAAACGTGATGAGGCACTTGCACCAATAGTCGAAGCACTGTCTAAAAAGCTCAAACGTGTTCTCGCTGACGAAGAGAACTCAGTTCTTAACTACTTGCAAAACAAAAAAGCTCAAGTTGCATTAGAAACAGTTCTGCCGAGTTTTGATAGTCAAGTTCAGTCATTTGTCGAAGCCACCAGCAAAGATTTGATTGAAGCCGCGATGGCTGGTGCGCAATCACTTTCAAAAAGTCTTAAAGCCGATCTTCGAAAAAAGATTAGTAACACGACGGTGATGCAAGTTATGTCCAAAAAACTTGCCGATGCAATTGTGCTTCCATTGCGAACACGAATTCAGAAATGCGTCGAGAAAAGTGCCGGTGACACAAGTGAGATGTCAAGTTTGATTCGCACCGTGTACCGCGAATGGAAAATGCAGCAGATAGATAAACTTGTCAGCGATATTGCTCGTCTCGCCTACAGTCGAGGCGCCTATCTAGTTCTTGATGCGGGAACAAAAGTCTGTTGGATGGTTGATCCGAACGGTCCTGCATGTTCAGACGCAGAAGATAATTCTCTCGCCGGCACAATCGCACTTGGAGAAAATTTTCCTACTGGTCACGAGCATCCTGTTGTTCACTCAGGATGTCGTTGTCTTGTAGTTCCATCGCAGAGGTAGTCTTTGCTTCGTGCGGAACCCTTCCGATTTACCAAGATCTCCGTTTCCTCGTCGTAATTCGTCAGGAGGTTTTGGTTTCAACGCGTTTAAAAAAGGCCGAGCAATTTGGACCGTTGTATTCGCAATATTTGTAGTCGGCGGAATCTCAGCTCGAAGCATTTCTGGTTTCTATGTTGACTTGCTGTGGCATGATGTTTTGGGTCGCACAGATATTTTCTGGGGCGTAATCACCACGAAAATTTCTCTCGCCGCAATATTCGTGGCCGTTTTCGCGGTTGCTATGTTGATTAATCTTTGGCTAGCAGACCGTCTCGCACCAGAAAATGTTCCGGTGTCTGCAGAGCAAAGAGCACTCGATGGATATCGGCAGTTGGTCGCAAAGCGCCAATGGCTTGTTCGCATTGTGGTTTCAGTTGTACTCGGCCTACTTGTTGGACTGCCTGCCACGGCACAGTGGCAAGATTGGCAATTGTTTCGTCACGCTCAACAGTTCGGCATACAAGACCCGTTATTTTCGCGCGATTTAAGTTTTTACATTTTCCGTCTTCCATTTCTTGAATTCTTGGTTAGTTGGGTGTTGGCAGCACTCGTATTAATCACGCTCGTTACAACGATGATCCACTATCTCAACGGTTCGATTCAGATGCAAATGCAGGGTCGTCGGGTTACTCCTCAAGCAAAAGCCCACCTCTCGGTATTGTTTGCTCTAATCGCGTTGTCACGAGCCGCGTCATATTGGCTAGGTCGCTTTGAATTAACACGATCAACACGTGGCGTGGTGCAGGGCGCAACCTATACAGACGTAAATGCCCAACTACCTGCAACAAGTTTGATGATTCTGGTTTCGATCGCGGTAGCAGCTTTATTTTTATGGAATGTTCTACAAAAAGGATGGCGACTTCCTGTTTTGGCAACGATGCTTTGGGTTGTCGTCGCGGTTGTCGCTGGCGCAATTTACCCTTCGCTTGTGCAGCGTTTTTCTGTGCAGCCGAACGTCAGTACAAAAGAGCTTCCTTACATTGAACGCAACTTGAGTGCAACAAAAATTGCAATGGGTTTGAATGATGTCAAACAAGTTGATGTCAAATATGGCTTGATCACAGCAGCAGATGTCTCTGCAGATGCCGAACCATTGCGCGATGTTCGACAACTCGACCCGTTGCAGATGCGTGATCGCTTTGTCTTGGACGAAGGTCAAACTTCGTATTACGCGATTCGTGATCTAGATGTTGACCGTTACGCGATTGATGGTCGAGTCCAACAAGTGCTGGTTGGCGCCCGAGAGTTAAATACTGATGGCATACCGAACCGCACATGGGTTTCACGACATCTCCTATATACACACGGCTGCGGACTCGTTGTTGCACCAGCAAGCAAAGTCACAGTAGACGGCCGACCAATTTATACGAACCTGGATGTGAAGCAACCTGAGTTGTATTTTGGTGAAGGCCTTGATTCGTATGCGTTAGTAAAAAGTCGTGAAGTAGAGCAGTCATGCGCTGATGGTAAAACAAGTGCATTTTCTGGAACGGGTGGTGTGCAACTTTCGTCGTTGATTCGCCGAGCGGCATTTGCCGTACATTTTGGCGAGTACAACCTTCTTGGGTCAGGCTTGATCACACCGCAATCACAAATTATGTTTTTTCGAAATATTCGTGAGCGTGCAGAAAAAATTGCACCATTCTTAAAAATGGACTCTGACCCTTATCCGGTCGTAGTCGACGGAAAAGTCATGTGGGTGCTGGATGCATTTACGACAACCGATCGTTATCCGTATGCGCAACGCGCGAATATCGATCAATTGAGCAGCGGTAGCGGACTAAACACCAACTTTAACTACGTTCGTAACAGTGTAAAAATTGTCGTTGATGCCTATGACGGTTCAATGAAGTTTTATGTCGTAGATCCAAAAGATCCAATTATCACTACTTGGCAATCCGTTTATCCAAAGTTGTTTACTTCAGTGGCACTCGCACCGAAGCAACTAGTTGAACACTTTAGATATCCAGAGGATTTATTTAGAGTGCAAACAAACACTTATGGTCGATATCAGTTCGAAGATGCGACAATGTTTTTTAATCGCAACGCTGCGTGGAGCGTTGCTCAAGCTCCCGCAATTGAACCGGAAGGCGTAAGTGGGGCAGTATCTGGCGGACTCGTCGATGACTTAAACACACTAAACACTGGTGACGTGCGCGACGCAAGTGTGGCGCGGTTCGAACCGTATTACACGATGTTTCATGAGCCAAATAGTGCCCAAAAAACTGGTGTGTTTTCAATGTTGCGTCCGTTTGTACCGTTCTCAGCAGATAACGCAAGAAAAGAATTGCGTGCGTTTATGACAGTTTCAAGTGACCCAGCAACTTATGGTCAGTTGACAGTTTTCAAAATAAACGACCCGCTACCAGAAGGACCAGCAACAGTCGCCGCAGAAATTGGCAGTGACCCTGCGGTTTCTCAGCAGATAACTTTGCTCGACCAAAGAGGCTCTCGAGTAATTTATGGTGACTTGCAAATAGTCAACATCGGAAAAGGTTTGGTCTATGTTCGGCCATTATTTGTGCGACCAGATGACCCATCGGCAAAACAAATATTTGTCAGAAAATTTCTTGCGTCATATAACAACAAAGTGGTTCTCGCTGACGATCTAACTTCAGCAATCGCTAAATTATTCCCGGGTTTCAAAGATAATCTTGGCGACAGAATTAATGACGGTTCTGCTGCGCCAGCTGAAGACACAGCAACTAATAGTGCGCCAACCGACGACACAGCAACGACTGATACAACTTTGCCGTCAAGTACGGGCGGCAATTCAGCTTTGGATACTCCGAACGCATTGCTAGCAAAAGCTGAAGAGTTATTCGCAGAAGCCGATGCGGCACTTGGTAATACTCCGCCGGATTTTTCTTTGTATCAGCAGAAACTCGCTGAAGCTAGAAGCTTGATTAGTCAAGCAATTTCACTAATCGGCGGCTGAGAATTTTCTAAGAGCAAGTTTTAGAATTATTGAGTTCGACGAATTTGTTCAACTAGTTCGGCAAGGTCTTGCCTGAAAGCAATTTCGTATCGAGCTTGTTCGTTGGCGATTCTGATTTGACTAACACGAAGTTGTTCTAATGCTTCGCTCGAAACACTGTCTTGTGAAGACTTAGTCATAGTCTCAATTTCTGATCCAAGTTCGTGAATCTGATTTGAAAGCTCGGTGGTCATCGTGGTAACCCGTTGATCGATGATTGAAATTTTTTGATCTAAGCCATTGGTCAATGCTGTCACGAGCGAGAGGGCATTTGTTCGTTTAGTTAATTCTTCGCGCAGTGCAACGAGTTCTGTCTTCAGGGTTTCTAAGTCAGACTGTGAGGCTTTTTGAGTTCGGTTGAAGAGTGCCATCGCACCTGTGATTATGGCACGCCGATGGTAGCCTGACTGGTACGACGCGGGGTGGAGCAGTCCGGTAGCTCGTTGGGCTCATAACCCAAAGGTCGTAGGTTCAAATCCTACCCCCGCCACCAATTCTCAGTAAGTTGAGGTATCCATGAACAGGCTTGAACGAGTGCGGACAATTCGCAAATCATTGGGTGCAGGTTCGGCAGTCGTCGGAAGTTGGATGCAGATTCCAGATTCAAATATTGCAGAGATTATGGGTCGCGCCGGTTATCAATGGGTTGCAATCGACATGGAGCATGGGCCCGTTTCGGTTAGTCAGCTGCCAGATATTTTTCGTGCGCTTGAACTCGGGGGCACACTTCCTTTGGCGCGTGTCGCGAGCCCTTTGCCAATTAATTGTCGACAAGCTCTCGACCAAGGCGCTGGTGGTGTGGTGATTCCGATGATTTCTTCGGCCTCGCAACTTGAAGCGATTATCAGTGAATGTCATTGGCCGCCTCGTGGGCGACGCGGAGTGGGCTTTCAACGAGCAAATGTTTTCGGAAAGTTCTTTGATGCGTATCTCGAAGAATCACAAGAGGCACTAGTCGTCGCCCAAATTGAACACGTTGATGCCGTTAACAACCTTGAATCAATTGTCGCTGTGAATGGTTTGGATGCGATCATGGTCGGCCCATATGACTTGTCGGCGTCACTCGGCGTAACTGGTGACTTTGAAAATAAAAAATATCTTGACACGCTTTCTCAAATTCTTAAAGTGTGTGCAAAATTTAAAATGCCATGTGGAATGCATGTAGTTCAGCCAGATACAAAAATGCTTGAGCAACGAATTCGTGAAGGTTACAAATTCATTGCCTACGGCGTCGATACAGTATTTTTGAATCAGGGCGCAGCTGCGCCACAGTGATTGAAACTTGCCCGGCGATCAAAATTTGCACAGTGACTAGGTATTTAAACTTCACGATATGAGTGCAAAAGTTTTAAAAGTCGGTATCGCTGGTTACGGCGTGGTCGGTAAGCGCCGTGGTGATTGCGTTGAACGGCACCCTGATCTTGAACTCGTCGCGGTTTGCGATCGCGTATTCAAAGACGACGGGGTATTACCAAACGGTGTAAAACACTTTCGTACCTACCAGCAACTTCTAGAACAAAAACTAGACGTCTTGATTGTCTGTGTAACCAACGACATCGCCGCAGAAGTTACACAGGCTGGCTTGAACCTTGGTCTTCATGTGTTTTGTGAGAAGCCACCAGGTCGAGACATTGCCGACATAACTCGCGTAATTGAAACTGAAAAGAAAAATCCAAATTGTCGATTGATGTATGGTTTTAATCACCGTTATCACGATTCAGTTCAAGATGCACTGAAAATTATTCGTTCTGGTCGTTTCGGCGAGATCATCAATATGCGGGGTGTCTACGGAAAATCAAAGTTAATAACTTTTAATCAAGCCGACTGGCGAGCCAAAAGAGAAATTGCCGGTGGAGGAGTGCTTCTAGATCAAGGCATACACATGGTTGATTTAATGCGTCTGATGGCGGGTGAGTTCGTAGATGTCCAGAGTTTTATCTCAAACGGTCATTGGGGATACAACGTCGAAGATAATGCGTATGCATTAATGAGAACCAAAGATGGTGTCGTGGCGATGCTTAATTCATCTGCGACCCAATGGCGACATCAATTTAGTCTTGATATAAATATGCAACGTGGCGGTGTTATTTTGCGAGGAATCTTGACCGGCTCAAAAAGTTATGGAAACGAGACAATGACACTCGTAACTGCCGATCCAGATCGAGATAACGGTGACCCGAAAGAAGAACTTTTTGAATACAAAGACGATCCATCTTGGGATTCTGAGATCGCAGCGTTCACCCAAAGCATTCTTCATAATCAACCCGTTCAAAACGGCACATCACACGATGCCTTCGAAACAATGAAACTCGTCTATAAAATTTATTACGCCGATCCAATTTGGCGTAACAAATTTAATATTGAAAACCCTGAGGTACCCCAGTGAGCGAAGATACAACGACCTACCTGTCAATGACCGATCTAACAGTTAACGATATTCAAGGTCTCGTGATCGCGACGACAGAACTCGTGCGTAACGTGGGTAAAAAATTCATTCGTGCAAATAGTCAAGAAGCCAAAGAAGTAGTTGATCTTCAAGTAGGTGGGCGTGAAATCAAACTTGCCGCCGACAAAATTTTAGAAAAGCAACTGATCAAGGGACTAAAAAGTTTCGGTTTTCCAATCCTTAGCGAAGAAACTGGGTTCATTGATTCAGGTAAATTTAGGAATCTGCTTTGGGTGATCGACCCATTAGACGGTAGTTACAACTTCAGCAGAGGCCTCGGACCTTCGATGATTTCGTTGGCACTGTGGCAAGGCAATGAGCCCGTGCTTGGAGTGCTATTTAATTTGGTAACAAAGCAACTGACTTTTGGTGGACCAAAAATCGGTGCATACGTTGAAAAAGTTGCTGTACACGTGTCTGATCGTGAAGAACGTGGCCAAGCGACTCTTTGCACCGGGTTTCCAAGTCGGTTTCCAATTGATGACCCGCGAGCCGTTGAAGCCTTCGCAACAACAATGCGCTCGTTCGGAAAGATACGGATGATCGGTGCAGCAGCGGCCTCTTTGTGGCTTGTTGCAACAGGCGCGGCCGATGTTTATGCAGAGCACAACATTATGTTTTGGGATGTTGCCGCAGGATTAGCAATCGTGAATGGTGCAGGGGGCACATTCGAAATAGAGGGCGTTAACTTGCCCGAGCGAGTTTTCAGCGAGCCGTGCACTGTAGTTGCGAGCAACGGCAAATTTGATGCATCAGTGTCAATGTTCGACGCTGTGCGAGGGCTGTGATGACGGGCCTCGACACAGGTGTCAAAATTGTTCGCAATGTTGGAAGATTCACGATTGGAGACGGTTCAGTTTCGGGAGTTGCAGATTTAGTAAATTCGCAACGCACCAAAGATTCACCTAATGCGGTCTATTTAATTGATGAGTTTTTTGAAAATAGTAGAAATGTTCTTGACTCGTTAGGAATGATTGCG